>JAJYDD010000125.1 GCA_021777795.1 Pseudomonadota bacterium
ATCGTGTCGTCGCCGACCGCCCCCGTTAAGACGAAAGCGGCTTCTTTGCTGTTATTGTAATATATACCATCCAAATTCACATTATTAACGCCGCCATTCATATATACATAATACATTCCTCCGTAGAGAATGGCGCTGGAATCGTTGAGCGTGACAGTCGTTATTGAAGCGCCAAAATTCTCTATAGTGTCATCATTGCCGTTAGTCTGATAGAGGCTGACCGCATTGTTCGCGCCTTCGCTGAGCACCGAATTGCCCCCGCCTATCATCGAGACTTGCGCTCCGTTCAATACCAAAGATTGATTCGAGCCGAAGAATGAGTCCCATTCGCCTTGGGTTTGAGTCAAAATGACGCTGCTGTAGCCGCTCGAGTTGGCGAATATTTTGTTATAACCACCTGATATCGTCAAATTGCGTTGACCATTTTCGTCAATCGTGGCGTTTGTTGCGTACAAGTTGTCGTCGCTGTTGGCCGAATAATACGGCGGCGCATAGAAGCTCACTTGCGCATTGGGGCCGGTCATGTAAATATCATCGGCACTTCCATAGATATTGACTTGCGCGTCGTCGATGGTCAGCGTCTTGACGGCGCCGTAGACGGAATCCCAGGCGCCGTTGGTCTGGATGAAGCTTGCCGCATTGTCGTCGCCGCCGGCGAAAGTGACGCTCTGGTGGCCGCCGTCGACGACGACTTGCGCGTGGTCGGCGATGATGTTTCCCGCCGCGCCCTGGACATGGTCCCAAACACCGCTCGTATAGGAGACATAAACGTCCGCGCCGCCTGTCGCGAGATTGACCAAGGCGCCGCCGCCGACCGAAATTACGGAGCCGTCTCCGTTCAGATTGATCGTACCGGCGCCGTAGACGCTATCGTACTGCCCGAGCGTGAGATTAAGAGCGAGGGTCGAGGCCGAACCGCCGACGAACCAGATCGCGTCGCGGGTTCCGTTGACGACAGCTTGCGAATTGACGAGCGTGATCGTCATGTCGTCGCCGGTCACCGTGTCGGCGACGCCGTCGGATTTATAGAGGCTGACGGCGTTGGCGTTGGAGACGCCGTTCACCGTCACCCCACCGCCGAAGATCGACAGCGACGCGCCATGCAGGTTGACGGCGCCGCTGGAAGCGTAAAGTACGCTCCAGGCGCCGGCGGTGACGCCATAGAGATCGAGAGTGTCGCCGCTGTTGTCGAAGTAGATGACGTCATTGTCGCCGGTGAGAGCGACATCGGAATGGACGGCGACAATCGTTCCGCCGCTGCCATCCACTGTCTCGTGGTAGATCTTGTTGGCCGGGGCGTTGAAGCTGACCCGATCGCCCGCGCCTTGAAATGTCACAAAGGCGTCATCGCCGAACACGGCGAGCGATACGCCGTCGAGCATGTACGTTCCGCTGTCGCCGTAAGCGGCGTCCCAGAGGTCGGAATTTCCGCTGAAAGTTGCAGAATCGCCGCGGCCCGCGAGCCAGACGATGGTCGGCAGAGCGAACGACGCCTGCGCGTCGTTGAGCACGGCGATCGCGTAATCGCCAGGGTTCGCCGCAGCGATCGTATCCGCGACGCCGCCGGTGTTCGACAGCAGAAACCCGGAGCCTTGGGCAGTCGCAGTTAGCGTCTGGCCGCCCCCAGCGTAGGATTGCGCCGCGTAGATTTCGGCTAGCGTACTGGAGAGCGTCGAATTTGCGAGGCCGTCGGTGACGTTGAGAGTAAGCGTCTCGTAGACGCCCTGCGAGCCCGCGGCGGGAACGAACTGCAAGCCGCGCAACGCCGTCGTCACCTGCGCCGGCGTTCCCGAGACAGTATAGACGCCCGTCGCGCTATCATAGCTGCCGCCGTCGGCGCCGGCGTTGAGATCGACGAGGCTGCCCGAAGCAGCCTGCGAAAGTGAGACGGTGAGCGTCAGCGATGACGAGCTTGCATCGGTGATAGCGGTTTCGGCAAAAAGCTGAAATTCCCCGCCGACGAGCACCTCGTAATTATAGTTCACGCCTTGGACAACTGGCCCACCGCTCAAGAAATCCTCCCGCAACGTCGAAATGCGCGGCGAGGATTGCGCCGACTTGCGATAGAGTCAATTCGCAACCTGGCTCGAAATGCTATTCGGGATCGCGGAAACTCAGCACTTTGTCGCACGGGAAATCATAAAGCTTGCCCGTCTCGCCCCATTCCGGCGCCAGCAGCCGCATCAGCTTGGGCGCCAGTTCCTCCGGCGTCGGCAGCGTCTCGGGGTCTTCGCCGGGCATGGCGGCGGCGCGCATCCGCGTGCGCATCTTGCCGGGATTGACCAGCATCACCTTAATGGCCGTCGTCACGGTCTCGGCGGCATAGGTGCGCGCCAGCAGGTCGAGCGCGGCCTTGGAGGCCGCGTAGAGGCCCCAATAGGCGCGGGTGTCCGCCCGGTTGGCGACGCCCGACGTGACGAACGCCACGCGGCCGGCGGGGGCGGCGCGCAGCAGCGGATCAAGCGAACGGATGAGCCGCCAGTTCGCCATCACGTTGACCGAGAACACGTCGGCGAAGGCCTTGGGCGAAATGTGGGGCAGGGGCGAGAGCGGCCCCAGCATCCCGGCGTTGCCGAGCAACACGTCGAGCCTGCCCCAGCGGTCGTAGATCGAACGGCCGAGCCGGTCGAGCGCGTCATGGTCGGCCAGATCAAGGGGAACCAGCGTCGCCGAGGCGTCGGGCCGGGCGGCGCGGATTTCGTCGTCGAGCGCCTCCAGCGCCCCTTGCGTGCGCGCCACCGCGATCACGTGCGCGCCCTCGGCCGCCAGCGCCAGCGCCGCCGCGCGGCCGATGCCGCGCGAGGCCCCGGTGACAAGCGCAATGCGGGTCTGGTCGGTCATGGGAGAACTCCGGTCGGGTTTTTCAAGGGCAGGGCGCCCTTACAACAAATCGGCCGCCTTGGCATGGGCTCGCGGACTTTCAACACGCGGACTTTCAACCCTCTATCCAGCGGGCGCGGACGTTGTATAGTGTGGTGGGGCGACGTTCCGGAACCGGCGTCGACAAGACGGACGAGGGGTACATGGCGGCGTCATCAAACGCGGAAGCGGCGACCGCGCGCGATGCGGAGGAAGCGCGCACGGTCACGCGCGCTGATCTGGCGGAGGCGGTCTATCGCCGCGTCGGCCTGTCTCGCGCGGAATCGGCGGAACTGGTGCAGAGCTTCCTGGAGGAGATCAGCGGGGCGGCCGAGCGCGGCGAGACGGTCAAGCTGTCCTCGTTCGGCTCCTTCGTCGTGCGCTCCAAGAGCCAGCGCATCGGGCGCAATCCGAAGACCGGCGTCGAGGTGCCGATCCTGCCGCGCCGGGTGATGGTGTTCAAGCCGTCCAACGTGCTGAAGGCGCGCATAAATGGCGACGCCGCGGAGGCCGAAAGCTGAGCGGCGAGGCTGCGCGCGAAGCGGACGAAAAAGCCCCCGAGGCCTTCCGCACAATCAGCGAGGTCGCCGACGACCTCGACTTGCCGCAGCATGTGCTGCGATTCTGGGAAACGCGGTTTTCCCAGATCAAGCCGCTCAAGCGCGGCGGCGGAAGACGCTATTACCGGCCCGAGGATGTCGAACTGTTGCGTTCGATCCGCTTTCTTCTCTACGACGAAGGCATGACGATCAAAGGGGTGCAGAAGATGCTGCGCGAGCAGGGCGCCCAGTCGGTGCGCGGGGAGCCACGTTCCGCCCCGCCCGAGCCCGACGCTTCGCCGCAAGCGCCGCCGACGCTGGAACTGGGCGACTTGCGCGAGGCGCTGGAGGATTTGCGCGAGGCCGAACGGGTTCTGAGCGCGGCGCGGCGCCGGTGAGATTTCCGCATTGTCATCTGGGCGCCTTGCCGCTATAGCGAGGCCCGTCGGAGTGTAGCGCAGTCCGGTTAGCGCACTAGTCTGGGGGACTAGGGGTCGTGGGTTCGAATCCCGCCACTCCGACCATTCCTATCCCGTTGAAAAGGCCGCCAAATGGCGGCCTTTTTCGTTGAGAACATCAGCGGAACATTGCTCGACTACTCGACGGGTTCCTCGACCAGAGCGTTCTAGGCCTGTTCGACCTGGCCCCCGGACCGTTTCATCCGCGCGCGCCGCGAAATCTCGCGCGAAAGCGCCATCGCCTCTGGTCGGCTTAGCTTGGCGACGCAAGCTGCGCCGTCGGCGCTCGCGAATGCAACCTCGATCGGCTCGCCAAATCCCAGAACCACCACGCCGCGACTGGCGACGTCGACGTAGCTCTCTATCGTCGCGTTGGAAATTTTATATGCGGCGGTTCGGCTCATCGCTCACCTCCACTTCACGGAAAGCGCGCTTACGGCGCGGTCGGCCTGGTCGGCGGTCTTGGGGAGATAGTGCTCGACGATCGACATGCCCTCCTCGATGCTGTGCCCGCTCATCGAGCACACGAAGGGAATGGCGACGCCGTCCAGGACATATTGCACGAAGCCGGAGCGGCGGCCGTCGCGCAATTGCTTGCCGGCGAGGCTGGGGCGATCCGTGGCGGCCATCGCGTCGATCAGGCGCTTGAAGACGCGGCTGGCCGTCTTCTCGTGATAGGCGGCCTTCGTGGACTCGCTGACGATCAGATGCTGCGTCGGAGTCGAAAGCGCCGGCGCCGCCGCCAGGCGCTCGGCGACGATCGGCGGCAACGCCATATCGACCTCGAACCCCGTCTTGCGTTGGCGGAACTTGAGCCGGCCGCCGGCGACGTGCTTGCGGCGAAGATCCAGCACATCGGTGATTCGCTGCACGCAAGCGAACGCGATGACAAGGGCGGTGCCCATCGACGGCACGCCGGCGGCGTCGGCGGCGGCGACCACGGCCTGGACCTCGTCCCAGGTGAAGCGGGCCTTGCGCTTGCCGCCCTGCGTCCATTTCGTGTCTCGGCCGCCGCGGTGGCGGCGCTGGCCTAGGAACGGATTGACGCCGGCGGCGACCATCTCCTTGCGCTGCGCCCAGGCGAACAGCAGCCGACCTTTGGCCAGCACATGGCGGGCGGTGCCAGGCGCCTCGCGCCGCAACGCCTCCAGCCAATCGTCGACGCGAGACAGGCTCAAGGTGGCGGCGACTTCGTGCCCGAACTCGTCTTCGAGGCGGCGAAACTCGTAGGTATAGGTGACGGCCGTCGAGGGCGCGAGGCGTCGCCAATCCTCGCTCTGCTTATACCCGGCGATGATCTGGCCGACGGTGGAGGGGCCGAGGCGCGTCTTGCGCCTGGTCTTGGCGCCGTCCGCCTGTTTGGCGAGCCATTCCTGGACGGCCTGGTTGAGGCGCTTGGCCTCGGCAATCGCGAGGCGCGGGTCGGCCCCGAGCGCCCACGCCTTCCACTTCGGCCGCAAGCGCGGCTCGGGCTTCCAGTAGAAGCCCGAGGCCTCCTCGAAGAGGCGTTTGGGCAATTCGGCCTTGCGCATGGCGGCTCCTAGGCGAGGCGGCGATTGGGGTTCAGCGCTTTATGAGATCAACCACGCTCGCGGCGAAGCCCGGCAAGGAGCGATCGATCGCGCGCACGACGGTCGCGACGGCCGCCAACAGGATGGCCGCGCGGTTTTCGACTAGGGGATCGGCCGGGGCAGCCGCCCTCAGCATCGCCTGCGCGGTGTGAAACGCGGCGTCGATTTCTTCGGATTTCGTCAATTCCAACGACAGCATGGTTCGCCCCAAGCAGCGATTTCAATAGGGCTCGTGCTCGCGCCGGCTGTCAAACCAGCGCGCCAGACGGCGAAGGATGGCGGCGAGCCAGGTCATAGCGGGGCCTCGCGCATGCGCGAGTAGGGCGCTCGACACAGCAAGTCGGTGAGCGCGCTGACGCGGCGTTGGGCCAGGTCCACGCGGCCCTCCGCAAGCGCCAGCCGCAGGCCTCGATGGCCGGCGGCGCGGGCCGTCGCGAGGGCGTCGCGCGCCGCCAGCAGCTCGCGCCGCCAGAGGCCTAGATCGCGCTTGTGGTTGTTGCCACCGCCCTGGCTCATGAGGAAGCCACCAGGACGGGCGCCTTGGCCGGGATGGCTTTGGCGCGCAGCTCGCGGCGCTCTTTCCAGCGCCGCACGCTCGCCGGGTCCCAGCGCTTTTCGCGACGCGACCAGGGCAGAGGCGCGGGGAACTCTTCGTTCTCCCAATCCGCCATGCGGCGGCGAAGCGTGGCGACTGACAAGCCGAAGAGATCGGCAAGTTGCTCGTAACCCCAATAGAGGCAGACGATGTCGCCGACCGAAGCGGGGCGGGTCATGGCGCGCGCTCCTGATCGATGGTGATGTCGACCGCCTTGGCCCAGGCGTCCATCTGGACGGCGCGCTGGCGGGCGTTGCGGATGGATCGGAGGGCGACTTCGAGCGAAAACTCGGCCATCTCCAGGCTTGAGAGATTGACCGCGATGCCGTGGCGGAGGGCGCGAAGCTCCTCCGGCTCGACATATTGGGCAGCGGCCATCACGCGGCCTCCACTTGTTCGTCACGCCAGTCGTCGAGCGCCTTGAGGCCTTCGCCGGTGATGTAGGCGCGCTTGATGACGGGGCTGAAATCGACCAGGCCGCGCTTCCACAAGCTGTCGATCGTGCCCAGCGCGAAGAACGGGCCGCGCGGACTATCGGCATAACCGCGCCGCCAGCGATCCATCGAGCTGCGTTTCAGCGCCTCCAGCGCGCGCGCCATCTCGGCCGTGATCGGCGCGCCTTTCATGTGGGACGGCCGGGTCGCCCCTTTCCAAATCCGTGCGGGCATGTCGCAATCCTCCGATGGATGTCCCATCGGAGAAACGTTATTGTTCCATTTGCGGGAAAACGCAAGTGCTACGTGGAACGATCGCGAATCAGTTTGATGATCGTGCCCATGACCCTGACGCGGACATTGTCGATCATGTCGGCTTTGTCGGCAAAGGCGGGGTCGGCGCTGCGGGTCACAAGTGCGGGAAAGGCGTATATTCGGGCGACGGTTTCAGCCGTGCCGGCCTCGATGTTGTAAATCTGCGCAATCACGCCGTCGCCAGCTCTTGGCTGCACGCTCATGTCGAGGAGCGCCTGGTCGCCGGGGAGAAAACCCGCGAGTTCAAGCGCCCGATCGCGAATGCGCCACCAGGACTGATTTGGATTTTCTCGTGGTTCGCTGGCGGGCGCATCGAGCCGTCCGACGCCGGCCTCGGCGAAGCCGCCGAAGTTTCTTGCGGTGATCCTATGTCCCGGCATTGGCACATTGAAGGCTTCGGATAGGCTGACGAGCGCCCCATGGGACGGGGCGTCAGTGCGCTCCGCATCAAGCCAACGGTAAAGCGTTGTCTTGCCGACGCCGGCGCGCGCGGCGATCGCGTCGAGGCCCAGCCCTGTCCGTTGTTGGAGATCGCGGAGCCAATTGGCGACTTCCTCGCGGAAGGCCGCATTGGTTTCCGACTTCGGTCTACGCATGAAACTGCCCCGGTGAATGCCGGGGTGAGAATGCCCTTTCGGGAACCCTGTGGTTAGGACCAAACTCGGGCTTGACACTGACTACCGCCGCATTGCACGTACCATACGCAGAACGAATCAGTATCGCAGATGGGACAATGAAGCAAGAGGCCGATCTACTTCGGGCGCTTCGTCGCGAGATGGAGCGCGCGCGCGATGTCAATCTGTCGCCCAACGAAGTCGCGCGGGCGGCGGGCGTGCCGGTTGGGCGCACTACTCTCTATCGCTGGCTTTGTGATGATGAGTGCAACCCTGGCGTTCGGCAGCTTGAGGCAACGTTGGCGGCGGTCCGCAGATTTTTGGACGCGGAGCAGACCCGGTTCGCGCGAGGCGCAAATACCCAAGGCGGCCCCTGGATCGTCGATGAAGAGGCCCGCATCGTCAAGCGCGGCAACGTCGCTGTGGGCCTGAAAGGCCAAGAGTTTGAATTGTTCATCGCCCTTGATCGCACGCCGCGAGCGCTGCTTCGGAGTTGGATTTGCGAGCATTACGCTATTCCGCCCAAGAGTTTTGAGCGCGCGCTCTCGGAGCTTCGCCGCAAGATTAAGAATATCGACTTGAAGATTATCCCACGACGATCATTGCTTGGGGATGGGGTAATGTATGCGCTTGCGGAAATAACTGAGGGCGATCGGAGGATTTCGGCATGAGTATCGATGTACTCGACGCTTTGCGCGAAGAACTGGCGCAGGCTGAGGATATGAGGCTTTCGCTACCTCGGCTCGAAAGAGAGGGCGTTTTTCCTGTAAGCCTGGGGACGATTTACCGTTGGCTAAATGGCAGCGTCGATCCGGGAGCGCGCCTCCTTCAGAAGACAGTCGAGTCTATCCGAGAGTTTCTTGAAAAGGAGCGGCACCGCATTCAGTCAGAAAGTGCCGAGCGCTCAAGCGACCAGCTTTGGAACGTGTTGACTTCCGCAGGCGCTTCCGTCCAGCGCGAAATCCCGAAGGGCGCGAGATACATCCTCGTAGTGTACTCGGAAGACGCGCCTGAAAAAGCATATTGCCAATGGGATTCGCCTGAGGACGCCCTCGTTGCCCTCGTAAATGCAAGCCGGCTGGTGGCCGTTGAAGTCCGGAGCATGGTTCGCTCGTTCATCAGCGGGAAAGAGGAGCCGCCGGCATGAGCTTCGGTGAAAATCAGACGACGGGCGTCAAAATCAGCACGCGCGAGTTCTGGGACAGGTTCGATAGACTGTCGCCGGCCATGCGAAAGCTCGTTGCCTCCGCGCGCTACGACTATATTGCGCCGCGACCTGAAACCGCGCCGGCGGATTTTGTCGAATTCGTCTTCCGGGATCGCGATCGCACAATCGCCAAAACTTACGGCCCCGATCATCCGCAAATCGGCTCGCGCGCGCCGGCCTTTCGGCGCCGGCGATGAAGCACGATCTCGGCCGCCTCAACGAAGGGCTCGCGCAACGGATCGACGAGGTTGTCGGCCGGCTGTTTCTCAACGCGGTTCGCGACGGCGTGGTGTGGACGCTGGGCGGGGTCGACGACAAGCCGGGGCGGTCGCTGAAAATCTGGCGAACCGGGCGCAAGCAAGGGGAATGGTGGGACTTTGCGGCGGGCAAGGGCGGTCATCCGCTCGGCCTGGTCATTGAGGCGCGGATGGGCGGCGACGGCGACGCGGGCGCCGGCATTCGCTGGGCGGCGAAGTTCCTGGGCGTCGATGGACAAGAGACGCCGGAAGAGCGCGACCGGCGCGAGGCCAACGCCAAGCGCCAGCGCGAGCGGCGCGAACGCGAGGACGCCGACGAGGCGCAACGCAAGCGCCGATCGGCGCAGGGGCTGTTCCTCCACGCGCTGCCGATCGCCGGCACGATGGCGGAGGATTACCTCGCCGGGCGCGGCGTCGATCTGCGCGTGCTGGGACGCCAGCCGGGCGCGCTTCGGTTTCATCCCGCCGTCAAATGCCCGGAAAGCGGGCGCGATCGGCCGGCGATGCTGGCGGCGGCGAGCGACGGCGATGGATTTCTGACCGTTCACCGCACCTTCCTGTTCCGTCGGAACGACGGGTGCGTGGTGAAGGCGGACGGCGAAAACGTGCCGGCGGTGTGGCGCATGGTCGACGCCAAGAAGCTGTTCGGGCCGATGAACGGCGGCCTCGTCTCGATCTGGCGCGGCGACAGCGGCCGGCCGCTGCGCGCCATGCCGGCCGGCGAGATGATCGTGCTGACGGAAGGCATCGAGGACGCGGTGTCGGTGGCGATCGCCGCGCCGGAAATGCGCGTGGGGTGCGTGGTGGCGTTGCCGTTTCTGGGGCGGGCGTTCCTGCCGGCGCAATGCGGCGGGGTGCTTTGGCATCGCCATCGCGGCGACGGCGAGCCGGCGCAGCGGCTGCTGTGGAAGCAATACGAAGCG
>JAJYDD010000126.1 GCA_021777795.1 Pseudomonadota bacterium
GCCGAGGCGGTGAAGGCTTTGCGCGCGCAGGGGCGGCCGACGCTGCCCACCACGATCGCGCTGGAACTGGCGACCAATCCGTTCCTGCGCGCCGAGGTTCCGGCGGTGCAGGCGGCGGTCGGGCTCGCCGGCGCCGATCCCGCGCAGGTGTTCGCCGAAATCCGCCGGCGCAAGGACAATTCCTGACCGGCTGGCGGCGCGGTCTCGGTTAAGCTCTGGTTAACCGCTTCGTCGCAGTCTGGCGCCGCGCGCGGCGTCCGCGCGCCGATGGGCGGGAGCTTGGGTGAATTGCAAATGACGCAACCGGCGCCGCTCGCCGACGATCCCGTCGCCATTCTCAGCGCGCTGGACTCGGTGGTCTATGATTGGGACATCGCCACTGACGCGCTCGCCTGGGGGCCGAATGTCGCGCGCACGCTCGCCGCGCTGCCGGCCGAGGCGCTGGCGACGGGCGCCGGCTACGCCGGGCTCGTCGCCGCCGAATCCGACGCCTCGCGCTATCAGGCCGTCTTCGACGGGCTGATTCGCGACGAGGGCGAGGGGGCGGCGTTCCGCGTCCAGTACCGGCTCGCAGCAGCCGAGGGGCGCACGCTGGCGGTGGAGGATTTCGGCCGCTGGTTCGCCGACGCCGAGGGACGCCCGCGCCGCGTCCACGGCCTGCTGCGGGTGCTCAAGCGCGCCGCCGATTCGCCGGAGAGCCTCGCCGCCGAGGACGGCGCCGAGCAGACTTTGTGCTCGCGGCGCGCCTTCAACGCCTGGGTCGACGAACGCTGCGCCGAGCCGCGCGCGCCCGATGGCGCGTTGGCGCTGATGGTGTTCGGCGTCAGCAATGTTCCCGAGGTCAACGCCCGCGAAGGTTACGACGTCGGCGACGAACTGATCGCCGGCGTCGGCCGGCGGCTGGCGGCGAGCTTGCGCAGCGGCGATAAGCTGGTGCGTTATTCCGGCGCCAAATTCGCCCTGCTGCTGGCGCTGACAGCCAATGACCAGCCGGCGATCGCCGCCGAGCGCATCGCGCGGCGCGCCAACGCCGAGTTCTATCCGACCTCGGCCGGCCCGCAACGGGCGCAAATCCGGGTCGGCGTCGCGCTGAGCCCGCGCCACGGCCGCACCGCCCATCTGCTGATGCAGCGCGCCGACGAGGCCTTGGCGCAGGCTGGCGAAATGGGCGCGACGGTGACCGTCTACGCCGCCAACGAAGCGCGCGCCGAGCGCCGGCGGCGCGACGCCTGGGTCGCCGACGAGATCGTCGCCGCGCTCAACGACCGCCGCCTGTATCTCGCCTACCAGCCCATCGCGCCGACGGCGGCGGGGCTTCCCGCCTTCGAGGAGGCGTTGATGCGGCTGCGGCTGGAGGACGGCATGACCCTTGGCCCCGATGCGGTGATCCCGGCGGCCGAGAAGCTCGGCCTCATCGAGTTGATCGACGCCAGGGTGATGGAGCTAGCGGTCGACCGTCTCGTCGCCGAGCCTGCCTGCCGTCTGTCGATGAACGCTTCGTTGGCGGCGTTGCGCTCGCCCGATTGGTTCGAGAGCCTGCGCGACCGTCTCGCCCGTGCGCCGGGCGTGGCCGAGCGGCTGATCGTCGAGATCGTCGAGACGCAGGCTGTGGAGAACGTCGCCGTCGTCGCAGGCGCGCTCGCCAAGGTCAAGTCGCTGGGCGTCGGCGTGGCGATGGACGACTTCGGCGCCGGGCACACCTCTTTCCGCAACCTGCGCAGCCTCGGCGTCGACATGGTCAAGATCGACGGCGCCTTCGTGGCGGGGCTGGCGGGCTCCGCCGATGACCGTTTCTTCGTGCGCACGCTCGCCTCGCTCGCCAAGCACCTGGGCATCCTCACCGTCGCCGAATGGGTCGAGGATGCGGAATCGGCTCGGCTGCTGAAGGAATGGGGCGTCGATTATCTCCAAGGCCATTTCATCGGCCGCGCCGAGGAGCCGCGCCCGGCCTCGGCGCTGGCGAGCGCGTGAGCCTTATTTTTTCTCCGAAATCTCGTCGATCCGCCGCTTCATCTCGCTGAGTTGGTCGCGCAATTCGCCGATCTCGTCGCCGGCCTTGGCGGCCGGCGCCGGGGCGTTGGCGGGAAAAGGCGAGAACATGCCGAGCGCCTTATTGAAGGCGGCCAGATTCTTGCGCGTGAGATCTTGAAGCGCGTTGAACGAAGCGGTCGAATAACCGCTGGGATCGAGCGCCCGCGACAGCGATTCCCGCATGTTCTGCTGCTCGCCGGTGAAGCGGTCGATCGAATATTCGAGATAGCTGGGCAGCAGCGCCTGCACGCTGTCGCCATAGAAGCGGATGACCTGGCGCAGGAAGGAGATGGGCAACAACGATTGTCCCTCGACGCCCTCCTGCTCGAAGATGATCTGCGTCAGCACCGAGCGGGTTATCTCTTCATTGGTCTTGGCGTCGAAGACGACAAAATCCTCGCCCGCTTTCACCATCTTGGCTAAATCGGCCAACGTAACGTAGGCGCTTGAAGCTGTATTATATAACCGACGATTTGCGTATTTCTTGATAGTGATCGGGGTTTCCGCGTTCGTCATGTCGGGCGCGCCTGTTGCGATATGCGGTTGCAATTTGAGAATAGACACATTTTCCGCCTTGAGAACAGCGAATTTCGCAGCTGCGAACGCTGCGCTGCGATGTTGACAATCCCTCTGCGGCCCGCAAGCCTCGATCCCATGCTCAAAGCCCAGCCTCCCGTCGCCAAGCGCGGATTGTTGCAGATGACCGGCGTCGTCGTCGACGTGCTGCAAAAGGTCGAGCGGCTGCCACGATCCGGCGAGGAGGTCGCGGCCGAGGCCGCGCTGGTCGGCGTCGGCGGCGGTTTCAATGCGCTGGCGGCGGCGCGCCGCGCCGGTGCGGATGCGGCCTATGGCGGGGCGCTGGGGACCGGCCCGTTCGCCGAGATCGCCCGCCAGGCGCTGGCTGCGGAAGGTGCGCCGGCCTTGCAGAGCCGCGTCATGCCGATGGACCAGGGGTTCTGCACGGTGCTGGTCGAGCGCGGCGGCGAGCGCGCCTATGTCTACAGCCCCGGCGCGGAGCGGGCGGCGACGGCGCAGGAACTGGCGGCCGTTCCCGCCGCCGGCTTCGCCTGGGTTCTGCTCGGCGGCTACGCCGCGCCGGAGATCGGCGAGCCCGACATTTTCGGCGATTGGCTCGCCGCCCTGCCGCTCGGCGTGCGGCTGATGTTCGACCCGACGCCGCTCGTCCTCGCCGTCGGACGCGGGCGCGTGGAAAAGGCGCTGGCGCGCGCCGATTGGGTGAGCGCCAATCGCGCCGAGGCCGAGGCGCTGACCGGCAAGACGCCGACGCTGGCCGCCAAGGCGCTGTCGCAGGGCCGCGAGGGCGCCATCGTGCGCGACGGCGCGCGCGGCTGCTGGATTTCGCAAGCCGGCGGCGCGGCGCGGCTGATCGAGGGTTTCGCGGTCGAGGCGGTGGACACAACCGGGGCCGGCGACACGCATATCGGCGCCTTCATCGCCGCCCGTCTGGCCGGGCGCCCGGCCTTCGAGGCCGCGCGCTTGGCCAATGCGGCGGCGGCGCTGAGCGTCACCCGGCTGGGCGCCGCGACCGCGCCGACGCTTGAGGAGACGCTACGCTTTCTCGGGGCGCGCGGTTAGGAACGCCTCGGCCTCCGCCGCGATGCGCTCGGCCGCCTTGCCGTCCCACAAGGCCGGCTTCAGCCCGCTCTTGCCGCCGGTGCGCAAAATGTCCTCGATGACAGGCAGGATGCGGGCGGGATCGGCGCCGATCAGCGTATTGGTGCCTTCCTCGATGGTGATCGGCCGCTCGGTGTTGTCGCGCACCGTGATGCAGGGCACGCCGAGCGCCGTCGTCTCCTCCTGCATGCCGCCGGAATCGGTGACGACGGCCTTTGCGTCGCGCATCAAACCCAGCGAGGCCAGATAGGCGAGCGGTTCGCAGACGGCCAGATTGGGCGAGGCGAGCTTGGCGCCCAGCCCCGCCTTCTCGATATTGGCGCGGGTGCGCGGATGCACGGCGAACACCAGCGGCAGGCGCTCGGAGACGGCCGAAAGCGCCGCGATGAGGGCCGCGAGTTTTGTGGGATCATCGACGTTGGAGGGCCGGTGCAACGTGACGAACGCATAGCCTTTCTGCGCGACGGCGGCGTGGAAAGCCGGCGCCGCCTGGAAGCCCGCCAGCGTCTGCGGCGAGGGAACGGCGCGCGGCAGGGCGTCGTAAAGCGTGTCGATCATCACATTGCCGACGAATTTGATGCGCTCGGGCGCGATGCGCTCGGCCAGGAGATTGGCCTCGCCCTGCCTTTCGGTGACGAAATGGAGGTCGGAGAGCTGATCGACGACGACGCGGTTGTTCTCCTCCGGCATCTCGCGGTCGAACGAGCGCAGGCCCGCCTCGACATGAGCGATGGGGATGCGCAGGTAACTGGCGGTGAGCGCCGCCGCGACTGTGGAATTGACGTCGCCGACGACGACCAGCAGCGCCGGCCGGTCCTCGACGAACAGCGGATGCAACGCCAGCATGATCTTGGCGACTTGCTCGGACGCGGGGCCGGAGCCAATCTTCAGGTTGACGTCGGGCGCCGGGATGCGCAACTCCTCAAAGAACACGCGATCCATGAGAAAGTCATAATGTTGGCCTGTATGGATCAGGCGGGGCTGAAACGTTCCCCTTGCCCGCAGCGCCCTGAAGATAGGCGCGATCTTTACGAAATTGGGACGGGCGCCGACGATGAGGTCGACGCGGAAGGGCGGGGTCATCTTGATCTCGCGTTGTTGTTTGGTTCAATAACGGCGCGCTATGTGACGAGGGCAAGCGCCGGAATGATGGCGAAGGGGATCGGTTTTTATGCGCATCCTGTTTTTTACGCATTACTACCCCCCGGAAGTCAACGCCCCCGCCTCGCGCACCTCGGAGCATTGCCGCGCCTGGGCGGCGGCCGGGGCTGAAGTGACGGTGGTCACCTGCGCGCCCAATCATCCGCACGGCAAGCTTTACCCCGGCTATCGCAACAAGCTCTGGCAGAGCGAGACGCTGGACGGCGTCAAAGTGGTGCGGGTCTGGTCCTGGCTGGCCGCCAACGAGGGCTTTCTGCCGCGCATCCTCAACTATGTCAGCTATATGGCGGCTTCCATCCTGGCGCTGCCGTTCCTGCCCAGGGCGGATGTGGTGGTGACGACCTCGCCGCAGTTCTTCTGCGGGCTGGTCGGGTTGTTCGCGCGTCCGGTGAAGCGCGCGCCGTGGGTGCTGGAGATCCGCGACCTGTGGCCGGAGAGCATCGTCGCCGTCGGCGCGATGAAGAAGGGCCGCACGATCCGCTTTCTGGAATGGCTGGAAGGCTTCGCCTATCGGCAGGCTGACGCCATCGTCTCGCTGACGCGCGGCTTCGTGCCTCACATCGCGGCGCGCTGCGGCGACCCCGCCAAGATCGCGGTGTTCATGAACGGCGCCGATCTCTCCGCCTTCACCAAGAGCGGCGACGGCGAGGAGATCAAGCGCAAGTACGGTCTAGCGGGCAAGTTCGTTGGCGCCTATGTCGGCACGCATGGCATGGCGCATGGGCTCGACACGATCCTGGAGGCGGCGGCGCTGCTGAAGGACGAGCCGCGTTTCGCCTTCCTGATGGCCGGCGGCGGCGCCGAGGAGGCGCGCCTGAAGGCCAAGCGCGAGCAGATGGGCCTCGACAATGTCGTGATGCTCGGCCAAAGGCCGAAATCCGAGATGCCGGCGCTGTGGAGCGCCACCGACGCGAGCCTCATCCTGTTGAAGCGCAGCGACACGTTCAAGACCGTCTATCCCTCCAAGATGTCGGAGGCGATGGCGATGCAATGCCCGGTCATCCTCGGCGTCGAGGGCGAGGCCAAGGAGGTGCTGGAGGCGGCCGGCGCGGGGCTGGCGATCACGCCGGAGAGCGCCGAGCAACTGGCCGCCGCGATGCGCAAGCTCGCCGACGATCCCGCACTCTGCGCGGCCTATGGACGGGCCGGGCGCGCCTATGCCGATCAGAACCTCGACCGCGCCAAGGTCGCGGCGCGCTTCCTGACGCTGCTTGAGGACGTGGCGGCGCGCCGCCCGATCAGCCAAGCCGCGCCGGCGCGGCAGAGCGCGCGCTGACGACGCATGGCGAACCCCCTGCAACGCGCGCGCCGCAGCTTTGCTTTCGCGCGCCACATTCCGCCCCAGCGGGCGCTGCGCCGCCTCGCGCTGACGGTGCGGCGGGCTCTGCGCGATCGCCTTGGCGCGCGGGCGCCTGTCGCAGCGACGCCGCCGCTCGCCACTAACCCGCCGCAGCCTTTGTTTGCGCCGCGCGCGGGCATGATGGATGGCGAGGCGTTCACCTTCCTCGGCCGCCCGCATGGCATGAACGGCCGCGTCGATTGGACGGCGCCTTCGCTGGCGCCTGCGGATCAGCTTTGGCGCATGAACCTGCATTACATGGAATATCTGGAGGAGGTGGACGACGCGCGGTTTGTGAGTTTGATCGACGAGTGGATCGCCGCCAATCCCGCCACGCGCCCCGGCGCCTGGCGAGACAGCCACAACGCTTATGCGCTGTCGCTGCGCGTCGTCGTCTGGATGCAGCAGCTTGCCCGCCGGCGCCTGTCGGGGACGGAACGGATCGCGGCCAGCCTGGCCGAGCAGATGCGCTTCCTTGAGGACAATCTGGAGACCGATCTCGGCGGCAATCATCTCATCAAGAACATCAAGGCGCTGTTATGGGCCTCGGCCTTCTTCGACGGCAGGGCGGCGAAACGCCGGCGAGGCAAGGGGCTGCGCTTGTTGAACGCGGCGCTTGAGGAGCAGATATTGCCCGACGGCGTGCATTTCGAGCGCTCGCCCTCCTATCATGCGCAGGTGTTCGCTGATCTCATGGAATGTCGCCATGCGCTGGGCGAGGCCGAGCCGGCGCTCGACGAGGCGCTGAAGGCGATGGCGCAGCCGACCGCCGACCTCGCCCACCCCGACGGCGGCCCCGCCTGTTTCAACGATTCCGGGCTGACGATGGCCTATGCGCCGGGCGAATGTCTGCAAGCCTTCGCCGGGCTCATCAAACAAACGACCGCGCCCGCGCCGGTGTTCGCTTATCCCGATGCCGGCTATTTCGGGCGGCGCGAGGGCGGCGATGTCTTCATCGCCGATTGCGGCCGCATCGGCCCCGACGCGCTGCCGGCGCACGCGCATGGCGATATTCTCTCCTTCGAGCTGAGCATCGCTGGCGAACGCATCGTCGTCGATCCCGGCGTCTACGAATATATCGACGGCCCGCGCCGCCGCGCCGCGCGCGCCGCCACCTCTCACAACACGCTCAGTTTCGACGGTCTCGATCAGGCCGAATTCTTCGGCGCCTTTCGTGTCGCCCGGCGGCCGAATGTGAACCTGCTCGATCTCGTCTGCGAGCCCGACCGGCTGGTTGTGGAAGGGACGCATGACGGCTACGGCCGCTTCAAACACACGCGCCGCTTCGAGCAGACGAGCGGCGCCTTGCGCATTCTCGACCGCATCGGCGGCCCGCCGCGCGCGGCGCGCATCGGGTTCCTGCTGCATCCAGACGTGGAGGCGAGATTAGACAACGGCGGCGCCAGCCTCGTGCGAGGCGCGGCAAGGGTCGCGTTCCGCGCGGATCTTGACGTCGTCATAGAAGACGCGATCTGGTGGCCGGACATGGGGCGGGAGCGGCCTACGCGGCGGCTCTGTCTCACCGTCCCGCCGGGAACGCGCGAAGTCACAAGCGAATTCATCTGGTCATTGCGGCAACGGGACGAAACGTGAAACAAGTTCAACAAAACTATCGCAGCGGCGAACTCAAGGTGGCGGACGTCCCGGCGCCTGCCCTCGGCGGCGGGGAGTTGCTCATCGCCACCCGCATATCGCTCATCAGCTCCGGCACCGAGCGGCAGTTGATGCAGCTCGCCAAATCCTCGCTGGTCGGCAAGGCGGCGGCGCGGCCTGATCTCGTGCGCCGCGTGCTGGTGAATGTGAAGAAGGAGGGGCTGCGGCCGACTTTCGACAAGGTGTTCGCCAAGCTCGATACGCCGATTCCGCTGGGCTACAGCCTCGTTGGCGAGATCATCGGCATCGGCCGCGGCGTATCGGGCTTCTCGCTCGGCGACCGCGTCGCCTGCGCCGGCGCCGGCCTCGCCAATCACGCCGAGTTCAACGCTGTCCCGAAGAACCTTTGCGCGCGCGTGCCCGTCGGCGTGGATGACGAGGACGCGAGCTTCGTCACCCTCGGCGCCATTGCCTTGCAGGGCGTCAGGCAAGCCGCGCCGACGCTGGGCGAAACCATCGTGGTGATGGGCCTCGGCCTCATAGGGCTGTTGACCGTGCAAATCCTGAAGGCCAACGGCTGCCGCGTCATCGGCTTCGATCCCAACGCCGGGCGGGCGGCGCTGGCCAAACAGCTAGGCGCCGATATCGCCGTCAGCGAAGGGCTAACCGAGATCGCGCTGGCCAACGGCGTCGGGGCCGATGCGGTCATTGTCACCGCGTCGTCGAAATCGAGCGAGCCGATCAATCAGGCCGCCGAGATCAGCCGCGCCAAGGGCCGCATCGTCGTCGTCGGCCTCGTCGGCATGACCATCGACCGCGAGCCCTTCTACAAGCGCGAGTTGGAGCTGAAGCTGTCGATGTCCTACGGGCCGGGGCGCGGCGATCCCGCTTATGAATTCGCCGGCCACGATTACCCGCTGCCCTATGTGCGCTGGACCGAGCAGCGCAACATGGAAGCGTTCCTCGGCCTCATCGAACAGGGCCGGGTGACGCCGAAGGCCTATGTTACGCATCGCTTCGCCATCGCCGAGGCCGAGAAAGCCTATGAGTTGATGGAGAAGGGCGAGCCGCATCTGGCGATGCTGCTGACCTATCCGTCAACAACGAAAACGCCCGAGCGCGTGATCGCGCGCGTCGCGATCCCGCGCGACAAGCTCGGCGTCGCCTTCATCGGCATGGGCAATTATGCGCGCAGCGTGCTTTTGCCGAAGGTGAAGGGCGCCGAGGGCGTGGCGCTGACCTCCGTCGTCACCAAGACCGGGCTCAGCGCCAACCATTCCGCCGACAAGTTCGGCTTCGCCAGCGCCTCGACAGATGCGGCGAGCGCGCTCGACGATGCGCAGACGCAGGCCGTGTTCATCGCCACGCGCCACGACACGCACGCCAGCCTTGCCGCGCGCGCGCTCGCCGCCGGGAAGCATGTTTTCTGCGAGAAGCCGCTGGCGCTGGACCGCGAAAGCCTCGACACGGTGATGGCGGCGGCGACGGCGTCAACCGGCTTGCTGACCGTCGGGTTCAACCGCCGTTTCGCGCCGCTGCTGCAACAGGCCAAGGCGGCGCTTCAGCCGCGCTCCGGCCCGCTGATGATGCTCTATCGCATCAACGCCGGCGCCATTCCCGGCGATAGCTGGATTCAGCGCGGCGAGGGCGGCGGCCGCATCCTCGGCGAGGCGTGTCACTTCGTCGACAGCCTCGCTTATCTCTGCGGCGCCTTGCCGATCGAGGTGCAGGCGAGCGCCGCGCAAGGCCACGGCGACGCAGTGTCGGCGATCATCCGCTTCGCCGATGGATCGGTGGGCACGATCGTTTATTCCTCGCTCGGCGATGCGAGCCTGCCGAAGGAATATCTGGAGGCTTTCGCCAACGGCCGCGCCGTCACGCTCGACGATTTCAACACGCTGACGATCCATGCAGGCGGCAAGGCGAAATCCGTGAAGGCGGCGCAGGATAAGGGCCAGG
>JAJYDD010000127.1 GCA_021777795.1 Pseudomonadota bacterium
ATGCGCGCACGACGTAACGGCCGATGAATCCGGAGCCGCCGAAGACCGTCGCCAGTCGATCGCCGGTTTCAGGAAATTCGGCCATGCGCTCCATCCTCAAAGCTCGAATATGCCGGGCCTGCATAGGCGAACCCCTGCGCGCTGTACAGATGTCGCAACGTCGCGCATCGGGCTTGCCATCATACCGACCAGTCGGTATACGTTCACATCCAAGGAGGAGCCGCCCATGACCACGCCCCACGACGGCGATATCGCCGTCTGCCTCTGGTTCGACGATCAGGCCGAGGCCGCCGCGGCGCATTACATCGACGTTTTCGGCGACGGCCGCATCACGCAGGTCTACCGGCGCCAATCCGACGGGCCGGCGCTCACCGTCGCCTTTGAGTTGCGCGGCCGGCGCTTCCTCGGCCTCAACGGCGGCCCGCACTTCAAATTCACGCCTGCGGTGTCGCTGGTCGTCGATTGCGCCGATCAGGCCGAGATCGACCATTTTTGGCGCCGCCTCGGCGAGGGCGGCGCGCTGAGCCGCTGCGGCTGGCTCACCGACAAGTTCGGCCTGAGCTGGCAGATCACGCCCCGCGCCCTGCCGACCCTGCTTTCGCGCGGGGCCGCCGTCATGCAGGCGCTCATGGGAATGGACAAAATCGACATTGCCGCGCTCGAACGCGCCGCCGAGTTTCAGGGAGACAGGCCATGACCGACAATGCAGGATCGTTCGTGTGGTATGAGTGGATAGGCGCCGATCTCGGCGGCGCGGCCGATTTCTACGGCCATGTCGTCGGCTGGACGCTCGGCGACCCCGGCATGGCGAGCTTTCCATACAAAGTGGGCGCGGTTGCGGGCTATGGCATCGTCGGCATGTTGACGCTTCCTCACGAAGCTATGAGCGCGCGCCCAGGCTGGACCGGCTATATCTGGGTGGAGAACGTCGACGCCGCCGCCGCCAAACTGAAGGCGGCCGGCGGCGCCGTCCTGCGCGAGGCCACCGACATCCCCAACATTGGCCGCTTCGCCGTTGTCGCCGATCCGCAGGGAACGCCCTTCACCCTCTTCCGAGACGCCGGCGGCAACCCGCCGCCGGAGACGCCGCCGGAGACGCCGGGGCTCGTCGGGTGGCGCGAATTGCACGCCGCCGACGGCGAGGCGGCGTTCACGTTCTACGCCGGCCAGTTCGGCTGGACAGAAGCGGGCCAGTTCGACATGGGGCCGATGGGAATCTACCGCCTGTTCGACAACGGCGCCCAGCAGGGCGGCATGATGACCAAGTCGTCGCAGGGACCGGGACCGTGCTGGCTCTATTACTTCAACGTCGAGGCGGCCGACGCCGCCGCCGCGCGCGTCGCGGCGAAGGGTGGCAAAGTTTTGCACGGACCGCACGAGGTCCCCGGCGGCTTGTGGGCGACGCAATGCGCCGACCGCGAGGGCGCGATGTTCGGACTCGTCGCGCCAAAACGCTGAGCCCGCAATGCCGGCCCCAAGGAGCCGTGGGCGTTTGCAGGCGTTAATACACATGTTAAACGTCATCCCGGGAGGACGCCGGGATGCCGCACGTGGTCGTCGAATATTCGGCCAATCTGGAGGCCGACATTGCGCCGATGCGCCACCTGCGCATTGTGCATGAGGCGGTGCTCGCTCAAGCCATCATCGAGGCGCCGGGCGTACGCACGCGCGCGGCGCGGCGCGAACATTTTCTCATCGCCGACGGCGACCCCAGCCACGCCTTCGTCGCGGTGACGGCGCGCATTGGCCCCGGCCGCACGCAGGAGGCGCGCAAGGCCGCCTCCGAGGCGATCATGGCCGCGCTCTTTCGCGCGCTGGAGCCCATCTACCCCAGCCGCGGCCTTATCCTCTCCGTCGAGGTGACGGAACTCGACGGCGCCGGCATGACGCGCCGCAATTCTCTGCGCGAACACGCGGGGTCGGAGGGAATGCGCTGATGTCCGAGGCCTCCGAAAACCAGCGCCGCGCCGCGCAATATCTGGCCCGCTTCCAATCCAGAACCGTGCCGCATTTCATCGCCGGCGTTCCTGCGCTTTCGCTATCGGGCGCGACCTTCGACACGCTCGACCCCGCCAGCAATCAGAAGCAGGCGACGATCGCTTCGGGCGAGGCCGCAGACGTCGATGCGGCCGCGCGCGCGGCCAGCGCGGCTTTCCTGGGCTGGCGGGCGCTCTCCGGCGCGAAGCGGAGCGCGATCCTGCACGCCATCGCCGACGCCATAGAGGCGCGAGCGGACGAAATCGCGCTGGTGGAATCCTGCGACACCGGCCAGCCGATCCGCTACATGGCGAAAGCGGCGCTGCGGGGCGCGGAGAACTTCCGGTTCTACGCCGACCGCGCGCCCGGCGCCGGCGACGGCCGCGCCATGCCGGACACCGACCATCTCAACTATAGCCTGCGCCAACCCATCGGCCCCATAGGCGTCATCACGCCGTGGAACACGCCCTTTATGCTGTCGACCTGGAAGATCGCCCCTGCGCTCGCCGCCGGCTGCACGATCGTCCACAAGCCGGCGGAATGGAGCCCGCTGTCGGCGGTGATCCTGACGGAGATCATGGACGAGACGATCCGCCGCTGCGGCTGCCCCGCCGGCGTCGTCAATCTCGTGCATGGCTTCGGCGAGAGCGCCGGCAAGGCCCTGACCGAACATCCCGCCATCAGGGCCATCGCCTTCGTCGGCGAGACGACGACGGGCGCGCACATCATGCGCCAGGGCGCGGCGACGCTGAAGCGCGTGCATTTCGAACTCGGCGGCAAGAATCCCGTCATCATCTTCGACGATTCCGATCTCGACCGCGCGCTCGATGCGACGTTGTTCTTGATCTACTCGCTCAACGGTGAGCGCTGCACATCGTCGTCGCGCGCGCTGGTGCAGCGCTCCATCTACGAAGCCTTCGCTGCGAAGGCGGCCAAGCGCGTCGCGGCGCTGAAGGTCGGGCGGTCGCTCGATCCTGCCACCGAGATCGGGCCGCTCATCCATCCCCGCCACGCCGACAAGGTGCTGTGCTACGCCGCGCTGGCGCGCGCCGAGGGCGCAACCGTCGCCTGCGGCGGCGCGCGCGCGATGCAGGGCGCCGGCAATTACGTGCAGCCGACGCTCTACACGCACGCGACCAACCAGATGCGCATCGCGCAGGAAGAAATCTTGGGCCCGCATCTGACTACGCATATGATCTTCGGCCTGTTGGGCTGGGACAAATATTCCGGCGAGACCGAAATCCTTTGCCCCTATTTCCCCTCCTCCGACAGCGGACAGGTCGTCTGCGAATATCATCTAACCTGATGCGAATCGTCAGCTTCCGCCGCGCCGGTCGCGCCTCCTTCGGCCTCTTGCGCGATGATGAGATCGTCGATGTCGGCCGCCGCCTCGGCGGCGCCTATGCCGGCCTGCACGATCTTCTGCGCCGCGCCGGCGCCGGCCTCGCCGAAGTCGAACTACACAAACCGCTGACAGACTGGGGCAAGTGCTTCTGCGTCGGCGTCAATTATCCCGAGCGCAACGAGGAATACCGCGACAACTCGGCGGCGCCCGCCTATCCGAGCCAGTTCGTGCGCTTCCCCGAATCCTTCGTCGCCCACGAGCAAGCGCTGGTGCGCCCACCCGAGAGCCCGCAACTCGATTACGAGGGCGAACTCGTCATGGTGATCGGCAAGACGGGCCGGCGCATTGCGGCGCGGAATTGGGCCCAGCACGTTTTCGGTTGGATGTTGGGCAACGAAGGCACGATCCGCGATTGGGTGCGGCACGGCAAGTTCAACGTCACGCCGGACAACAACTGGGCCGGCGCCGGCGCCATCGGGCCGTGGATCGCGCCCCTCGCCGACATAGGCAGCGGTCCGTTCGATCTCGTCACCCGCGTCAATGGGCAAGAGCGGCAGCGCGATTCGACTTCGCGCATGATGTTCTCCTTCGCCCGCATGGTCGAATATGTCTCTGCCTTTTGCACTTTGAAGCCCGGCGACATAATCTTCACCGGCACGCCCGCAGGCGCCGGCGCGCGCATGAGCCCCCCGTTTATCTCGCGCCCGGCGACATCGTGGAGGTCGAGTGCGCGCAGATCGGGCGATTGCGGAACCCGGTGCGGAACGAGTTGACGACAACGCGTCGTTGCGGCCGTTCTCGCGCTCGCTGCCGATGGCGCTGTTGCGCGCGCGCGAGGCGGTGATGCGCCATTTCCGGCCGTCGTTGCAAGCGGCTGGCCTCACCGAGCAGCAATGGCGCACGCTGCGCGCGCTCAATGGCCAGAGAGAGATCGACGTGACCGGGTTGGCGGCGGCGACGTTCCTGCTGGCGCCGAGCCTGACCCGCATCCTGCGCGATCTCGAAAGCAGTGGTCTCGTGCGCCGGCGTCGCGATCCCCGTGACGCGCGCGTCGCGCTGATCGCGCTGTCCGAGGAAGGCGCGGCGCTGCTGCAACAGATGGGCGCCCATTCCGAGCGCATCTATCAGGCGATCGAAGCGCGGATCGGCGCCGAAAAGCTCGACCGGCTGATGCGCGCGCTCGCGGAGATCGAAGCCGATCTCGCAGCGTCGCTGGAGATTTGATCGCTCACGCCCTACAACTGCTCAGCCTCGGACCAGCAGCTCGTCGCCGCCGGAAAGCCCGCCAAAGTCGCTTTCGCCGCCATCATGCGAAAGCTCGTCGTCCTCGCCAACGCGCTGATCAAGGCCAATCGGCGCTGGCAGCCAAAAATCGCGGCCTAATCGTTGTGGGCCGTGCGCAGCGCAGGCCGTAGGCCGAAGCGCAGCACACGGCTCACAACGACCTCAAATCACACCTTGACCAAAACGGATACTCTAGCCCGGAGCCCGTAAAGACGGATGGCAATTCAAGATATATGCTATATCGTGATTGCATCCTCCTCGCGATCCGGAGGATTTCAAGCGGCTGCGGCGCAGGACCGACCGCCCCGCCGATCAACGCATGGAGTGGAACGCGATGAAACCTCTGGTTCGCACTGCACTGCTGGGAGCGTCACTGTTGGCTTGCGCCAGCATGTTCGCATTGCCTGTCCACGCCGAGCAGAAGAAGGGCGGAAATCTCGTTTACGCCTATGTTTCCGGCCCCGGCACACTCGATCCCTATGTCTCCAGCAGCGCGGTCGAACTCGAAGTCATCCAGCACATCTTCGAGTCGCTGGTGGCAGTTGGCGAGCACTACGAGACGCGGCCCGCGCTCGCCTCCAAGGTCGATATTAGCCCCGATGCCAAGACCTTCACCTTCACGCTACGCCAGGGCGTCAAGTTCCAGAACGGCAAGATCATGACCTCGGCCGACGTGCTCGCTTCGTTTGAGCGATACCGCCGCGTCAGCCCGAATGCGGCGGTGTTCACCGACGTCGCCAGCGCCACCGCCCCCGACGCTTCGACCTTCGTCGTGAAGCTGAACAAGCCGAACGCCGTCTTCGTCGATATTCTCAAGAGCCCCGTCTATCCCTTCATGATCCTGCCCGCCGAGGAAAAGGACAAAGGCCCGCGCCAGATCGACATCATCGGCACCGGCCCCTTCAAGCTTCAAGAATGGATGAAGGACAGCCATCTGACGCTGCGCCGGTTCGACGACTACACGCAGAACGACAATTACAAGGGGATCGACGGCTTCGCGGGCAAGCGCACCGCCTATCTCGACACCGTCCGCTACAATTTCATCCCCGAAGCCAACGGGCGCGTCGCCGCATTGCAGGCGGGGGACGCCGACGTCGTGGCGAGCATTCCCCCCGATCTCGCCAAGCGGTTCGCCGGCGATCCCAACCTCCAGGTGCAGACGATCATTCCCTATTGCATGCAGGTTTATGTGCTCAATACGCAGCAGGGTCCAACCAAGAACCCGTTGATCCGCCAGGCGATCGACGCGGTCGTCAACGTCGATGACACCACCGCCGCGATGGGTCTGGTCTCCAAGCCCAATCAATCGCTGGTCTATCCGTTCAGCCCTTATTACCAGGGCGACGCGATGAAGCCCTATTACGACCAGAAGGACCCCGCGAAGGCCAAGAAGTTGCTGGCGCAAGCCGGATACAAGGGCGAACCGATCGTCCTCCAGACTTCAACCAACTATCCCAGTTTCCGCGACGCAATTCTGGTGCTCGGCGAGGAGATGAAGGCGGCGGGCATGAACGTCAAAGTCGATGTCGTAGACTGGACGACCAACGCGAGCAATATGCAGCGCGGCACCGGAACCTGGAACGTCTCGACCACCGGCTTCTGCTCCAATCCGCTGCTGGGGCCGCAGCAATGGCGCGTCATGCTGTATACGTTCCCGCATGTCCAAGGCGATAAGGTGCTCGACGCCGCCTATGACAAATTCTACACCTCGCTCGACCTCAAGGACCGTGTCGCCGCGTGGGCGGTGATTGAGAAGCGCGTGCTGGAGCAGGCCTATATGATCAAGATCGCCGATATGGGCGATCTCAGGGCCTACAACAAAGCCAAGGTCGATAATTTCGTACCCTACTACCTGCCGCGCTTCTGGAACGTCAGCGAGAAGTGAAGGGCGACACGCTGCGGCCTTCTCCCCGCAAACGGGGAGAAGGCCGCACCCTCACGCGGCCGAGAATTTGTCGAGCGCATTGCGTGTGATCTGCTGAGTGAAGACGTCGTTCAGCTTGAGGCCCATGATCCATTCGCAGGTTCCGGCGGTGACGACTTCGCCCTTGCCGCGCGTCATATGAACGATCATGCCGGAGCCTTAGAGGCGCTGCTCGATCGCTTCCGGACTGGTTGACCCAAGCATCGTCTCGGCGACGCCGCGAACGTCATTGTCCCTGAGATAGTAGCGGAAACCTTCGCCGGCGTGTTCGACCTCGGCGTTCGAGGCCGGCGCCATGCCGAGGATCTGAACGCTCTCTGGCGCCCCGTCCGCGTGGGTGGGATAAGGCAGGCCGCGACGGAATGTGTAGTCGAGACCGTCCAGTTCATAGCCGAAGATGCCAGCTTCGGCGCCGAAGATGTCGCCGTAATGGAGATCGGTGTTGTCGAAGATCAGTGCTGCGGGCGATAGACCGTGAAGCCACGCTGGACGCGCGGCGAAAAGCCGCCCCATGAGGCGTAAATGCCGCCAAAACCGTTGACGCCGACCGTCGTCGCGCCCGGCCAGTTGACCTTCGGATCCTCCCACGACGAAGTCAGCAGCCGCGCGTCCGCTGTGCCGCGCACCGGATCCTCCGTGCGCGCGCGGCCCTTGTAGCAGACCCGACGCAGGCCATTGTCCTCAAGCCGGATCTGCCAGACGAAATTGCCGCCAAAGCGCGCCAGATGGCCGCCCTTCTCCACGTAATCCTCGATCCTCGTGCGCATTTCGTGGGACCAATATTCGTCGTGGCCGACGATCACGATACAGGGATAATCGGCGACGATCTCGGGCCGATAATGCAGGTCGGTCTGGGTCGTCATGTCGAAGGAATAGCCTTCCCGTTCGGCCCATCCTTGATGGGGTAACGCGGCGCGGCGAGCGGCCCCGGAACCGGGGAGATGGGGATGCGCGGCGCCCCTTCGGGCAACCAGACGGCGCCGCGCGTCAAGGGCGATGCAGGCTCAGATGGGGCGAGAACTGATCCTTCGCCGGGCCATCGACGCCAAGGTAGTGGCTGGCGCCGCCCCAGTCGTTGTAGGCGGTCCAGGTCGCTGTCGGCAGGATCACGAGAATACGCCCGCGCCGCGTCGCTGGCGTCGGCCGCACGACGAAAAAGTGGTGCTGCACGAACGGGGTTCCGTCACGCCGCGGGCAACTCGATATGACGCGAAAGAAGCCCGAAGGCGTGTCGGCGGGGATCGTCCATCAATGGACCACGGGCCAGCCGCAGCCGGCCTTGTAGGCGTCCTTGGGCGCGGCGGCGAACTGGCCGGGCAGCGCGTCGGCGCGATGGGCGAGCGTAGGTTTGTAGCCGTCGCGGTAAATCTGCAGCGACCAGGTCGGCGCCGTCGTGCTGCCATGAAATACGACCGTTTGCCCGGGTTCGTAGGTGATCGCGTCGGTGTAGGTGTGGACCTCCGGCCAGTCGGGATCCTCGCGCGGGGCGTCGTACCAGATGACGTTGCGCCAGTTCTCGTCGGCGTGCATCGGCTCGATGGTTTTCGGGCCGACATTGTTGGGCCCCAACTCAGGGCGGCTGGCGTCTGGTTTGAGCATCACATTCCTCGCGGGCCAGGGGCCGACTACTGGCGTCCGCTGGACGGCGTACCCCATTCGGCATTGGATATATTCTATATCAAAACGCCGGACCACATCTTCGGCGACCGAAGGGCTGGTCGGGGGCGCCTGCGAATACACAACTTGCCATCCGTTTGGTCGCGCCCCCTTTCGCTGCGAAGCGCGCTGACGCGCGGTCGCTCGCGACCGGCGCGCGCCAGAGTTCGACCGCCAGCGCTCGCCTTTCGACGCCGTCAGGCCGAGTTCAAACCGCTTAGAGCCTGACCTAAGATTCGGTTGACCGACCTTGCGGCTCTTGATTCCCTGGGTTTGCGACAACTCGGGGAGATTCGCGATGCCTTGGAACGAGGCCGATCGGGCGAAGTGTGATGTCATTCGGGCGCACTATTCAATCGATATGTCGCCGGCGTAATGTGCTTTGACCGCGCCGCTTCCGCCGCCGGCGAAACGGCGTGGGCGCAAGCAGACCGATCCATAAGCGCTGGGTGGTCGAGCGAACGCTCGGTTGGATCAACCGCGCGCGTCGCCTGTCAAAGGACTTCGAGGCGTCAATTCAATCGGCGCTCGCCTGGTTGCAGACCGCCCTCGTATTCCTCATCATGCGAAGACTGGCGAGGCCAGAAATCGCCCAGGCTTGAATTTCGAGTCGGCCTATGAGCCGTTCCGTCGTTTCCCCTGTAGGCGAGGAGCCTTTTTTATTTCCGCCACTGGCGGTAATGCCACATCTCCTCGACGCATCGGAGATTAAGCTATGCGCGCCACACGTTCTTGCGCCGTACTGGCGGGCTTGATCGCAGCGGTTTCGCCTGCTGCGGCGACGCCGCCGTCGCCTCCTGCGGCCGGCGGCATGGCCAACGTTTATACCCCATTATTGTGCAACGGCGATATCGCCAACGCCGCCTACAACACTAAGACTTTGCAGGACGCCATCGACGCGACCTACTTGGTCAACGGACAGCATAAGCGGCGGCATATATACCTGCCCGACGGCCAGTGTTATCTGAACGCAGGCGTTCTTACCGTCAAAGACATCGAGGGCGGCGCATCCACCACGCGCGGTCTGATCGCCATAGACGGCGTTGGCCTCAATAATACCGAATTGACGTTTACAGGTTCCGGCGATGCGCTGCTCATCAAGAGCGGGCGGGTCCGCTTGGGCGGATTCACGCTCGACAGCGACGGCGTGACGCGCGGGTTCACCACGTCGAGCGCGCCGGTTTCCACCGCATCGGTCGCCCGCAACGCCATGACGATCAATGCGAAGACCACGGCGAGTGTCGGCGATATCGCCATATACACCAAAGCCAAGGACCCCACGTTCGATTACGCCGCGGTCGTCGTCGCCGCCACGCCGACGAGCGTAAAAATTGCGGCGGCTCGCGCCGATGGGTCCACGTCTGGGGGCAATCTTCGCATTCTTCATGCGTTGGGTGCGGGGCGCGGAATTGCGGTCGATCCCGGGGCTTCGGCGACAAACCATATTACGGTTTCTGATTTTTATTATTTCGATATCCTCGTTTCGCAT
>JAJYDD010000128.1 GCA_021777795.1 Pseudomonadota bacterium
TTGGCCTCGGGCGCGACAAAGCCGGCGAAAACCTTGGCGTCGAGATCGTATTCGCGCAAAACGCAGGCGTCGCCGCCGCCGCGCGACAGCGCCAGCAACGCGCGCGCGCGGTCGCCGGGGCGCATGGTCGAACCGGCCCACACCCAGTCCTCGCCCTCGGCGAGGCTGAGCGCGTCGAGATCGAGCAGGATTTCCCAATCCGGCTCGCCGTCGCGATAGGCCGCCCACGGCGCGCGCCGCCACAGGCCGCGCTTGTGCTCGGCGTCGACCCAGAAATTATAGACCTCGCCGCCGCGCCGCGTGACCATCGGGATCTTGTCCTTGCGGTCCCACATGGCCGCCAGCGCGTCGCGGTCGCGCGCGTAGGCTTCGCCGCCGAAGGCCTTCAATGTCCGCGCCGTCTGCTCTGCGGTCCAGGCCAGCGCCCGCGCGCCGTCGATCTCCTCCAGCCAGAGAAAGGGGTCGTCGTCGGGGGCGGCCAGGGTCGGGTTCATGGCGACAGCCTATCGGCGAAAGCCGGCGCGGGCTAGACAGGGCCATGTTTCGCGCCACGCTCCTGACCCTGTTCCCCGAGATGTTCCCCGGCCCGCTCGGCTTCAGCCTCGCCGGCGACGCCCTGGCGCGCGGCCTGTGGTCGCTGGAGGCGCAACAGCTACGCGCCCACGGCCTCGGCCGCCACCGCGTCGTCGACGATACGCCGGCCGGCGGCGGCCCCGGCATGGTGATGCGCGCCGACGTGCTGGCCGCCGCGCTCGACGCTCCGGGCGACGACGGCCGCCCGCGCCTGCTGATGAGCCCGCGCGGGGTTCCGTTCCGCCAGGCCCTGGCGCGCGAATGGGCAGCGGGGCCGGGCCTCGTCATCCTCTGCCCGCGGTTCGAGGGCGTCGACGAGCGCGTCATCGAGGGGCGCGGGCTGATGGAAGTGTCGATCGGCGATTACGTGCTGTCGGGCGGGGAGGTCGCGGCGCTGGCGGTGCTCGACGCCTGCGTGCGGCTGATCCCCGGCGTGATGGGGAAGCCCGAGTCAGGGGTGAGCGAGAGTTTCGAGGGCGGGCTGCTCGAATATCCGCAATATACGCGGCCGCGCGAGTGGGAGGGGCGCGCGATCCCCGAGGCGCTGCTGTCGGGCGATCACGCGCGCATCGCGCGCTGGCGGAGGGAGGCGGCTGAGAGGGTGACGCGGGAGAGACGGCCGGATTTGGGGGGATAGCAGCGGCGGCGCGAAAAGCGTATGATTTAATCCTACGCGAGGGTAGGATCACGGAAGCAAGGAGCGCCGACGATGCGAAACACCCAACCCCTCAGCATCACCCTGCCGCATGAGATGGCGGCGATGGTCAAGGCCAAGGTCGCCTCGGGCGAATATGCGAGCGAAAGCGAAGTGATCCGCGACGGCCTGCGCAGTTTGCGGGCGCGCGATTCCGCGCTCGAAAGCTGGCTGCGTGGCGAAGTCGCCAAAAGCTACGACGCCTTCGAGAGCGATCCGAAATCGGGGGTTCCCGCCGATGAGATCATGGCGCGCCTGCGCGCCGCCTATCGCGAGCGCGTCGCCAAAGCCGAATGAAAACATACGCGGTCATCTTCACGCCGCGCGCCGAGCGCCAGCTCGCCAAGCTCTTTGCCGACATCGCTGAAGCCAGCGGCGAGGCGCGGGCGGAGGCCTATGTCGGGGCGATTGTCGCGAATTGCCAATCGCTGGCGAGCTTCCCCGAACGAGGAACGAAGCGTGAGGAAATCCGTCCGCGCCTTCGCACTCTCGGCCACGCCCGAAGCGCGACGATCGCATTCTCGATCAACACATCCACGCTGACCGTTGCGATTCACGGCGTCTTTTACGGCGGGCAGGATTTCGAGACCGCGCTTCGCGAGACAGACGCCGACGATTGAGAGGGCGAACGCCCCTCACCGCAACTCCCTGAAAAACGCCCGCACTTCCGCCGCCAGCGCCTCCGGCTGCTCCATCGCGGCGAAATGGCCGCCTTTGGGCATAACCGTCCAGCGCCGGATGTCGGTGAAGCTTTTCTCCGCCAGCGAACGCGGTGGGCGCAGCATTTCCTTCGGGAATTGCGCATAGCCCGTCGGCGCCGTCACCGGGCGCTGCGGCGAGACCGGCCAGGGGCGGCGCAGGCGGTAGCAATAGGGAAAGAACGACGAGCCTATCGCGCCGGTGAACCAATAGAAGCTGATGTCGGCGAGCATCTGGGCGCGGGTCAGGGCGTCTTCGCCATCGCTCCAGGAGCGGAACTTCTCGACGATCCAGGCGGCCAGCCCCGCCGGGGAATCGCTGAGCGCGAAGCTCAGCGTCTGCGGCTTGGTGCCCTGGATGGCCTGATAGCCGGTCTCCTCGTCGAGCCAATGTTTGAGATCGTCGAGGAAAGCGACCTGCACGGGATCGTCGGGGGAGGCGGCGAGCGCGGCGCGGTCGCGCGGCACCGCCAGCATGTTGACGTGCAGGCCGATGAGCTTGTCCGCGTACACCGCCCCCATATGGCCGGCGGTGATGGCGCCCCAATCGCCGCCCTGCACGGCGAAGCGCGGATAGCCCAGCCCCGCCATCAGTTCGACCATCGCGGCGGCGATTTCCTCGACGCCGCAGCGTTTCTGCCCCGGCCGGAACGACAGGCCATAGCCCGGCAGCGAGGGCGCGACGACCGTAAAACTGTCGGCGGGATCGCCGCCGAACGCGGCGGGATCGGTCAGGCGCGGGATGAAATCGAGGAACTCGAACACCGAGCCCGGCCAGCCGTGCATCAGCAACAGCGGCATCGGTTTCGGCCCCTTGCCGGGGACATGGAGGAAATGCAGGTCGCCATCCTCGCGGACGATCTTGAACTGCGGAAAGGCGTTGAGCCTGGCCTCCGCCGCGCGCCAATCAAAACCGTCGCGCCAATAGGCGACGAGCGCGCGCATGTAATCGACGCTCGTTCCATAGGCCCAGGGCTCGCCCGGCGCGGCATCGGGAAAGCGGGTGCGGGCGAGACGGGCCTTGAGATCGGCGATGTCGGCGTCGGGGACGTGGAGCGTGAAAGGCGTCATGCCGCGTCCCCGAAGCCGCGCCCGTCGACCACGCCGCGCCGATGCCGGCCCTCGCCGATCAACCGCTCGCCGTCATAGGCCTGAACCTCGAACAGCACGCTGGAGCGCGTCTTTTCGATCACTCGCGCGCGCGCCACCACCCGCCGCCCGAGCGGCGTCGGCGCCAGATGGCGCACATCGACATGGCTACCGACGGAGACGAAACCCTCCGGCAGATGCGCCTTGATCGCGCGGCCGGAGGCGATCTCCATGAGCAGGATCATGAACGGCGTTCCATAGACCATCGGCATATCAGGCACATGGCCGCCGACGGTGATTTCGGGCGTGACGATAGTTTCGGCCTCGCCGGTCAGGCCGACGGATATGTGGGCGAGAATATCCTGCATAGGCTCAGTTTGCCTTCGCCAGCCCGCCCGACGCAAGCCCCTCGTAGAGCGCCGTCTCGAAGGCGAGCGCGCCGCCGAGCGAGGTCTTGTCCATGAACGGGAACAACTGGCTCGCCCAGAAGCCGGCGATTCCGTTGCGACGGTCGATCCAGAAATAGAGGTTGCCGAGGCCGCCCCAGGCGAGCGAGCCAGCCGGGCGCCCGGTCGGGGCGTCCTCGTCGTTGACGAGAAAGGAATAGGCCCAGGATTTGCCCAAGCCGGGGAAGAAGTCGATCGGTCCCGAGACGCGCGGCGCGACCGTCGGCAGCGGCGCAACCTTCAGCCCGCCGAGCCCGTCGCGCGCGGCCCAGGCGACCGTCTCGGGTTTTAGCACGCCGCCGCCCTCGTTGAGCCACAGGCCCAGGAACCGCATGTAGTCGCCGACTGTGCCATACATGCCTCCGCCGCCGGGCGTCACTTCCAGCACTTCGCGCGGCCCCATGTCCAGCACGCTCAGCGAGCCGTCCGCCTCGCGCTGGTGCATGGCGGCGAGCCGCGCCCGCATCGCCGGAGTCGGGCGGTGCGTGGTCTCGCTCATGCCGAGCGGGTCGAGCACGAGTTCGCGCAAGAGGGCGTCGAGCCGCGCGCCGGCGACGGCCTCGATCACCTGCCCCAGCCAGTCAATCGACAGGCCATATTCCCAAACCGTCCCCGGTTCGTTGACGAGCGGCTGGCGGAAGCCGGCGCGGGTGGCGGTGCGATGCGGAATCAGCCGCCCCTCGTCGAGCAGCCGCTTGATGCCAGCATTGGCGAAATCATAGCCGAAGCCGGCGGTGTGCAGCATCAGCATCCGCGTCGTGATGTCGCGCTTGGGCTGGCGCAGCCTCGGCGCGCCGTCGGCGTCGAAACCGTCGAGCACGCCGATTTCGCCGAGGTCGGGCAGATAGGCCCGCGCGGGCCGGTCGAGATCGAGCGCGCCGCGCTCGACGAGCGCGAGCGCCGCCGTCGCCGTCAGCGGCTTGGTGCAGGAAAACAGCGCGAAAACGGTGTCTTCCGTCATCGGCGCCGCCGCGCCGGCCCGCCGGACCCCGGCCGCGCCCGAAAAGAATACCCCGCCCCTGTCGCGCGCCATCGCCACGACGCCGGGAACGGCCGCCACGGTCTCGCCAAGAATTGTGTGCGCGCGCGATGCAAAGTCCTGCGTCATCGTGTATCTCTGCGACGGAAACCGCTCCAAGCTTAGAGGACAGAACATGACAATCAAAGTCGGCGACAAGCTGCCGCACGCCACCCTCCGCCAGGTCACCCCCGACGGCGCCGTGCCGGTGACGACGGAGGATTTCTTCGCCGGCCGCAAGGTCGTGCTGTTCGGCCTGCCCGGCGCCTTCACGCCGACCTGCCACAAGAACCACCTGCCTGGCTTCATCAATGAGGAGCAGGCGTTCAAGGACAAAGGCGTCGCCGAAATCGCGATGACCGCCGTCAACGACCATTACGTGCTCGACGCCTGGGCCAAGGCGACCGGGGCGACCGGCCACGTCACCTTCCTGGCCGACGGCAACGCCGAATTCGCCAAGGCGCTGGGCCTCGAATTCGACGGCGGCATGGGCGGCCTGGGCCTGCGCTCCAAGCGCTATTCCATGCTCATCGACGACGGCGTGGTGACGAAGCTGTTCGTCGAGGAATCGCCGGGCAAGGCCGATCTCTCCGGCGCTGGGCACATGCTCGCGGCGATGTAGGCCGCGCTTTGTCGGTGACGCCGGCGCTGGTCGCGCTGACCACGGCCGGCGCTTTCGGCCTCGCCAATCTCATCGCCCGGGCGCGCGAAAAGCGTTTTCGGGCGCTGATCGGCGGGCATGTCGCCTTCGGCGTCGGCGGAACCGGCGCCTTGTTCGCGGCATGGCATGGGGCCGTATTGGCCGCCGACGACCCCGCGATCGGATTGGCGGAACTGGCGCTGGGCCTGCTGGCCTGCGCCCTCCTCAGCGGCGCGGCGATTGCGCGCCTTCGCAACCCCGCCGCCGCGACATTGGCGGTGATGATCCATGTTTCGGCGGCGGTCTCGGGCTTCGTCGTCGCCCTCGCCCTGGTCGGGCGGATATAGCGCCTGCTCAGAACGTCGGCGGCGTGCAGGCGGATACGATCACGAGGTCGCCCTCGCCGGCGTTGGCGAAACTATGCGGCCGGCGGCTGTCGAAGCGATAGGCGTCGCCGGGGCCGAGTTCGTAGCGCCGCCCCTCGACATCCAACGCGAGGCGGCCCTTGATGACCACCCCCGCCTCCTCGCCCTGATGTGACAGCATATGCGCGCCCGAGCGCGCGCCGGGACGATATCGCTCGTGGATCATCTGCAAGGCCCGGCCCCGCAGGTCCGCCCCCACCTGCCGATAAGACACCGCGCCGCCGGCGATTTCCGTCAATTCGCGGGCGCGGAACACGACCGGCTCGCCCCCGGCCTCGTCGCCGGCGAAGAACTCGCCCATCGACAGTCCCAGCGCCGAGAGGATCTGGCGCAAAGCCGAGACCGAAGGGCTCACCTTGTCGGCCTCGATGGTGGAGATCGCGCCATTGGAGACCCGCGCGCGGCGCGCCAGCTCGCGCTGCGACAGGCCGGCGCGCTGGCGCAAGCTTCTCAAGCGCTGGCCGATCGCCGCCTCGGTGTTCATGCGTTCAGGATTTAGAACGGTTTGAACGCGCGAACAACTGGACTTCGCGCGAGACGGGCGGCAATGTTTGCAATAGCGATCACGCCCAACGAGGAGCCGCCTATGTCCGCCGCAACGTCCCGCGCAGAAGTTCCCAACGACCTCGCGGCCTTCTGGCTGCCGTTCACGCCCAACCGCGCCTTCAAGAAACGCCCAAGGCTGATCGCCCGCTCCAAGGACATGCATTATTACACGCCCGACGGCCGCGCGATCCTCGACGCCACGGCGGGGCTTTGGTGCTGCAACGCCGGCCATAATCGCGAGCCCATCGTGCGCGCGGTTCAGGAGCAGGCGGCGGAACTCGATTTCGCGCCGACGTTCCAGTTCGCCCACCCCAAGGCTTTCGCGCTCGCCTCGCGCATCGCAGCGCTGGCGCCGGGCGATCTCGACCATGTGTTCTTCTGCAATTCCGGCTCGGAGGCCGGCGACACGGCGCTGAAGATCGCGCTCGCCTATCACAACATCACCGGCCACGGCTCGCGCCAGCGCCTGATCGGGCGCGAGCGCGCCTATCACGGCGTCGGCTTCGGCGGCATCACCGTCGGCGGCATGGTCAACAACCGCAAATTCTTCGGCTCGCTGCTCGCCGGCGCCGACCATCTGCCGGCGACCTATTCGCGCGAGCATCAGGCCTTCACCAAGGGCGAGCCGGAATGGGGCGCGCATCTGGCCGACGAACTAGAAAAGATCGTCGCCCTGCACGACGCCTCCACCATCGCCGCCGTCATCGTCGAGCCGATGGCGGGCTCGACCGGCGTGTTGCCGGCCCCCAAGGGCTATCTCAAGCGGCTGCGCGAGATCTGCGACAAATACGGCCTCCTGCTGATCTTCGACGAGGTCATCACCGGCTTCGGCCGCCTCGGGCACGCCTTCGCCGCCGAGCGCTATGGCGTCATCCCCGACATGATAACCTTCGCGAAGGGCGTGACCTCGGGCGCGGTGCCGCTGGGCGGCGTGATCGTCAGCGGGCGCATCCATGACGCTTTCATGAAGGGGCCGGAGCACGCCATCGAGTTGTTCCACGGCTACACCTATTCCGGCCATCCGCTCGCCTGCGCCGCGGCTCTGGCGACGCTCGACGTCTACCGCGACGAGAAGCTGTTCGAGCGCGCCAAGGCGCTGGAGCCGAAATGGTATGACGCGCTGATGACGCTCAAAGGCTTGCCGAACGTGCTCGACATCCGCTGCGTCGGTCTCACGGGCGCGATCGATCTCGCCCCGATCGCGGGTTCGCCGACCTTGCGCGGCTATCACCTGCTGGAGCATTCCTTCCACGAGCAGGGCATCATGTTGCGGCTGGCCGGAGACTGCATCGAACTGACCCCGCCGTTCATCATCAGCGAGGACCAGATCGGCGAGATCGTGGAGAAGGTGGGCAAGTCAATCAAGGCGGTGGCGTAAGCTCGCGCGCGATCAGCGACGTTCAGCCCCGGCCGATCCATTTCATAAAATGCCCGGCGCCGAGGGCGCCGGGCAGCAGCGTGACAAACGCCCAGACGACGGCCGAAGCCCAGTTCGCGAGTTGGAAGGGAAGCGCGGGCATCCCCGATATTCCCGCCACGAGCGGCACGGCCGCGCGCAACGGTCCGAAAAACTTACTGATGAACACGCCCGCGGCGCCCCATCGTTGGAAGAAGGCCCGACCGCGCGGCAGCAATTCGGGATAGCGGGACAGCGGCCACAGATGGGCGATCGGCTCGCGAAAAAAAGAGCCGAGCCAGAACGAAAACCAGTCCCCCAGTCCGGCGCCTATGACGGCGGCGATACAGATCGGCCAGAAATCGAGCAGGCCGGCGCCTATCATGGCCCCCACGCCCCAAAGCATGACGGTCGCTGGAAGCAGCAGCGACACGAAGGCGACCGACTCGCCCATCGCCAGCACGAACACGATTGGCGCCGCTGCCCCCTTATGGAGCTTGATGAACGCCAGGACAGCCTCGGCGATGTCCGCCATCGTCATGGAATTTCCGTCTCCGCGCCGCGAGCCCGTTACGACGCTGCGATTATGACACTGTGAATTCGCGGCCGCTTCGCGCATTTTATCGCAGACCCATGCGGCGGATATTTTCAGCAATGCCTCAAGCCGATTCCGACCCGAATAAAAAAGACCGCCTTGCGCGGACGTTGACCCTCGCGCCGCTCATTTTCTACGGAATGGGCGTCATTGTCGGCGCGGGCATCTACGTGGCCCTCGGCGCAGTGATCCAACGCGCCGGCGCCGCAGCGCCGCTTTCCTTTCTCTTGGCTGGCGTCTCGGCTGCGCTCACGGGGCTTTGCTACGCGGAACTCGCGTCGCGTTTCCCCGAGGCGTCTGGCGCTGCGGCCTTCATCAGGCATGGCTTCAGATCCGACTTCGCAAGCAGGGTCGCCACTGTGGCCATCACCGCGGCGACAGCGGTGGCGGCGGCCTCCATCGCGCATGGCGCGGCGGTTTACTGGCGAGAGATCGTCACGGTCGATCCGGGGATGATCGTGACCGCGTTGATAGCCGTCAATACAGGGATTGCGATTTATGGCGTGAAGACCAGCGTCGGTCTCGCCGCCATCATTGGCGCGATTGAGATTCTCGGCCTCTGCGCGGCCGCGGCGGCCGGTTTTTATCTGGCGCCGGATTACAGGATCGAGGCCTTCCTGCCGTCGACGTTTGACGGCTGGATCGGCATATTGAATGGCGCGTTCATCGCCTATTTTGCGTTCATCGGATTTGAAACGCTCGTCAACATGGCCGAAGAGGTGAAAGATCCGACGCGAACGGTGCCGCTGGGCATTATCGGCGCCGTTGCGGCCAGCACTTTGCTTTACGTTCTGGTCGCGGTCTCGGTCGTGCTTGCGGAGCGAGGCGGCGTAAACCCGCTTCTCGGCCTGTTCGCAGGCAGGGGCGCCTGGGTGTTTTCCTTGATCGGCGCGATCTCGATCGCCAATGGAGTTCTGGTCGAGATCGTCATGCTTTCGCGCCTGTTCTACGGCATGGCGCGCGCGGGCTTGCTGCCGCGGGCGATGGGCCGCGTCGAGACCTTTACCCGCACTCCGGTGATCGCGACGCTGGCGGCGGGGGCCCTCATCCTCGCGACCGCCCTTCTCGCACCGTTCGAACGGCTGCTGACGGCGGCGAATGCGCTTATGCTGACGCTTTTTCTCATGGTCGATGTGTCGCTGCTGCTCGTGAAGCGCCGCGAACCGGCATCGCGCCCACCCTTCCGCGTGCCCCGGTGGACGCCGCACGCCGCCATCGCGGGGACATTGGTTTTGCTTTTCGCTGGCGCGCGCGGCTGAGCGATTGCGCGCCATCTTGCCGCCACCCCTCGCCTCGCCCACATACCCGTCATGCTTGACACTCTCACCTTCGCGCTCGACGCCGAGACGGAATCGCACGGCGTCGGCGCCCTCCCCCAGCCCTCCGACGGCGAAGCCCTCGACGTCTATTCGCGCGTCATCACCGAGGCCGTCGACAGGGTCGGCCCCAGCGTCGTGCGCGTCGATGTGCGCGGCGGCGCCGGCTCCGGCGTCATCGTTTCGCCGGATGGGCTCGCGCTCACCAA
>JAJYDD010000129.1 GCA_021777795.1 Pseudomonadota bacterium
CGTCCGGGCTGACGAGCGCCACCACCGCGCCAATGCGAATGAGGCCGAGCCAGATCGCCGCATATTCCGGCCGATTACGCATCATCAGCGCCACCGTGGCGCCCTTGTCGACGCCCTGCGCGAGGCCCCAGCGCGCATATTGGTTGATGCGCGCGCCGAGTTGGCCGAAACTGTAGCTCTCCTCGTCGCCGATCAGCGCCGGCCGGGCGCCGTAAAGCTCCGCCCATTCGGCGATGGCGCAAGGCAGCGTGCGCGCGGGATCGCGCGTCGCCCGCGCGGTGAGTTCGAGGGCGCGCAGCCACGCGCGCTGCGCGGGATCCCGGGCCGGACGGGTGAGCGGCGAACTCACGCCAGCGCCTCGAAACGGCTGCGCCAATGCACCAGCGCCGGCCCCGTCCCGACATTTGCGAGGCCGGCGGCGACCCCGATCACAATCGCGTGCGTGGCGTGGTCGACGATGCGCTCCAACCGGCAATCGACCACCGCCAGCGCGTCGGCGAGCGCCGGCGCGCCGGTTTGCAGCGCGCCCCAATCGCCCTCGGCGAAGCGCTCGGCGCCACGCACTTTCGCCGCCGAGAAGCGCTGGGCCAGCGCTTTATGACGATCAGCCAGAATATTGACGGCGAAGACGCGGCTGGCGCGGATGCAGCGCAGCGTCGACGAGGCGCTGTTCAAACAGACCAGCAGCGAGGCCGGCTCCAGCGACAACGACGTGAAGGAGGAGACCGCGCAGCCCGAGCGCGTGCGCTCGAAGGCGCTCGTCACCAGCGCGACGCCGGAGGCAAGCTCGCGCATGACATCGCGGAAATCGGCCGCGGCGACCGCCTGCGGGCGCGCTTCGAAATCCGTCATCGCCACAACCTTCGCCGTAGCCATGCTCAACCTCCAAAGCGTGCGCGTGAGAATGTCGGGCCGTTCGCCGCGAGCTTGCGCGCCGCGATCGCCGTCAACCAATTGCCGATCGCCCGCGCGCCGCGCGCGCGCCACTCCGGCGCCGGGCCGATCATCGCATAGGGCGGCATCGTCGGCGCCTCGCGCCCGGCGATCATGCCCGCCACATGCGCGCGCAGGCGCCGCTCGGTCTCGGGATCGTAATAATGGGCCGGCGGCGCCGGCAGGGGCGCGCCGCTGAGCGCGCGCAAGACGTCGCGGCGATATTCGCGCGCCAGCGAGTCGGAATCGTATTCGGGATGGCCCTGGAAAAACAAAGCGAGGTGGTCCTCGTCCTTGATGAACATATCGACGCCGGCCTCACCCGCGCGCGTCAGCATCAGATAGCCCTTGGCGACGAGTTCGGCCTCGTCGAGCCCGTTCCAGCGCGAATGCGGCGTGAAGCCGGGCTCAAGCCCCCTGGCCAGCGGATGCGACGAGACGATCTCGGTGCGATAGATGCCCGACCATTTGACCAGCGACGGCCGCCGCCGCACGCGGTCGCGATGCAGCGCCAGCGCATGGGCGGCCAGACAGGAAGCCAGCGTCGCATGGGCGCGGGCGCGGGCCGCATCAAACAAAGTTGTCAGCTCGCGCCAATAGGGCTCTTGATCGAGTTCGGCCGCGCGCGGCTCGGCGCCGGTGATGATGATCGCGTCCGGCGGCGCGGTGGCAAAGCCGACCGGGGAGCGATAAAGCGCAGCCATCTCGCGCCGCGCTTCGGCCGAACGCTCGACGGAGGACAAGGTCATCAGGCCGAGGCTCACCTCGAAAGAGCCGGCGCCTTCCTCCAGCAGGCGGACGAACTGGCGTTGCGTCGCCATCACCGCCGAATCCGGCATGTTGTTGACAAGTTCGACGCGCAGGCGCCGGCCGCGATCCGCGACGGCGCCGCGTCGCAACCGCCGCTCGCGCAGATTCGCGATTTGCGTCGGCGAGGGCCTTATCAGCGTGACCGGCATCGCCCTACTCCGCCGCGAGTTTTGAGGCCGGGTCGATAGCGGACGCCATCGCCTGATCGAGATCCTCAAGGATGTCCTCGACATGCTCGATGCCGACCGAAAGCCGGATCGTTTCCGGCGAGACCCCGGCGGCGAGTTGCTGTTGGGGCGTCATCTGGCGATGCGTGGTCGAGGCCGGATGGCAGCACAACGAGCGCGTGTCGCCGATATTGACGACGCGCTTGACCAGCTTCAAGGCGTCGTAGAACCGCTTGGCCGCCGCATGGCCGCCATGCAGGCCGAAGGTCAGCAGAGACGGCGGCCGGCCGCCCAGATATTTGTTGGCGAGCGCGTGATAGCGGTGATCCTCGAAGCCGGCGTATTCCACCCAGGCGACGCGCGGATCCTCACGCAGCGCGAAGGCGACGCGCCGCGCATTGGCGACATGGCGCTCGACCCGCAACGCCACCGTCTCGATGCCTTGCAGGATGAGGAAAGCGGTCATCGGCGCCAGCACCGCGCCGGTGGTGCGCTGATAGACGCTGCGCGCGCGGGCGATATAGGCCTCGTCGCCGAAGCGGTCGACATAGACGAGCCCGTGATAGGATTCGTCGGGTCGGTTGAACATCGGGAAGCGCCGGGCCGAGGCGCGCCAATCGAAGCGGCCGGAATCGACGATCGCGCCGCCCATCGCGACGCCGTGGCCGGCCATGAACTTGGTCAGCGAATGGACGACGATGTCAGCGCCGAAATCAATCGGGCGCATCAGGATCGGCGTCGCCACCGTGTTGTCGACGATCAGCGGCACGCCGGCGTCATGCGCGACCTTGGCGATCGCCTCGATGTCGCAGATATTGCCGGCGGGATTGCCGACCGTCTCGCAGAACACGGCGCGCGTGGTGTCGTCGATCAGCGCGGCGATGTCCTGCGCCCGGTCGCTGGCGGCAAAGCGCGCCTCGACGCCGTGCCGGCGCAAGGTGTGGGCGAGCAGCGTGTGGGTGGTCCCGTAAAGCTGCGGCGGCGCGACGATGGAGCCGCCGTGATCGGCGACATTGAGCAGCGCCGTGCTCATCGCCGCCTGGCCGGAGGCGACGGCCAGACACGCCTTGCCGCCTTCGAGCATGGCGACCCGCCGCTCCAGGATATCCACCGTCGGGTTGGAGATGCGGCTGTAACGGTAGCCTGGAACTTCCAGATCAAACATGGCCGCAGCCTGATCGGCGCTCTCGAACTCATAGGCGACATTCTGATAGATCGGCGCGGCCACCGCGCGGGTGGCGGGATCGCAGAGATAGCCGCCGTGGATCGAGAGCGTTTCGCTTCGCATCGGATGCCTCTTTCAGTAACCGAGCCGCTTTGATTTACGAAAATGGACGCCTTTGCCGACAATTTCAATAAAATGCCGTCGGTCGTGCGCGTAAAGGTTAAGCGAGGTTGATCGGGACTGCATAAATTCCGTGTATTCTCATTTACGATTTCGGGTTAAATGGCGTTCAGCATTATTTGATGTCAGATTCGACAATCGCGAGGCCTCGCCGTTTACCTTGGTTGGCGGAATTCGAGGCGATTGATACGCATTTGAGCTAATGATGCAACGGCCTAACAAGGGATGCGCTCATCATGTCAATCCGCGATCTGGTCTTGCAGGAAATTCGCAACGTCGCCGCCGAGCAGGATAAGTCGCTGCCCCCGCTTACCGACGAACTGGCGTTGCTGGAGTCCGGCCTCGACTCGCTGTGCTTCGCCATTCTCGTCAGCCGCCTCGAAGACGCGACGGGCAGCGATCCGTTCTCTTCCGCCAAGGCGTCGGAATTCCCGCACACCGTCGGCGAACTCATCGCCTTTTATGAACCGATCCATGCCTGACGTCATGACGCTGCGCGCCCTCGTCGCGCAACACGGCGCCGGCGCGCGCGAGATCTCTACCCGCGACCATAGCCTGACTCTGGCCGATTTCGCTACCCGCTCGGCCTTCGGCGCCTCGCGGGGCCGCTTTGCCGGACGCAATGTCATTCTTGCCGTCGGCGACATGGCGAAGGCCGCCGCCGCGCTCATCGACCTCGACGGCCTGGCGCGCCGCATCCTGTTGTGTCCGCCGGGCTTCGACGCCGACAAGATCGCCAGCGCCGCCGCGCTCGTCGAGGCCGACGCGCTCGCCTATGACGAGGAGGCCGCGCCGCCGCTCTCTCTCGACGTCATGCTGCCGGTGCGGCTGCCGCTGGCGCCGCGCCAGGACGACGACGCGCCGACGCTCGCGACCGAATGGGTGCTGCCGACATCTGGCACCAGCGGGCCGCCCAAGCTCGCCGTGCATAATCTGCAAACGCTGGTGGGCGCCATTACGCCGGCGCCGTTGCAGCAATGGGCGACTTTCTACGACATCCGCCGATATGGCGGCTTGCAGATATTTTTGCGCGCGCTCAGCGGCCAGGGTTCGCTCAGGCTCGCCAGTCCCGAGGAGCCGATCGAGCATTTCCTCGACCGTCTCGGCGGCCTTGGAATCACGCATATCTCCGGCACGCCGACGCATTGGCGCAAGGCGCTGCTGAGCGGCGCGGCGGGGCGCATTTCGCCCCCCTATGTGCGCCTTTCCGGCGAGATCGCCGACGACGGCGTGCTGGCCGGGCTCGCCGCCGCCTATCCGCAAGCCCGCATCGAGCACGCCTATGCCTCGACGGAAGCGGGCGTCGTCTTCACCGTCGCCGACGGGCGCGCCGGGTTCCCCGCCGATTGGTTGGAGCGCGCCGGCGCCGTCGAGATGAAGCTCGTCGAAGGCGCCTTGCGGGTGCGCAGTCCGCGCCGCGCTTTGCGATTGCTGGGCGCCGACGCCCCGGCGCTCACCGACGCCGAGGGCTTCGTCGACACCGGCGACATGATCGAGCTTCGCGACGGGCGGTGTCATTTCATCGGCCGGCGCAATGGGATCATCAACGTTGGCGGCGCCAAGGTGCACCCCGAGGAGGTCGAAGCGGCGCTCAACAGCCTCGCGATGGTGCGCGCCGCGCGCGTCTTCGCCAAGCCGAGCCCGATCACCGGCGCCCTTGTCGCGGCCGAAGTGGTGCTGCGCGATCCCGCGATGGCTGGGCGCGCGCTGGAACGCGAGATCATCGCCGCCGCGCGCCGCCAACTGCCGGCCCATATGACCCCGGCGAGCGTGCGCTTTGTCTCCGATCTGCCGATGACGGATGCGGGAAAGCTGAAGCGTCATGGATAACGTGCTTGTGACTGGCGCGAGCCGCGGGCTCGGCGCCGCGATTTCCGAACGCCTCGCGGCGGATGGCTTTCATGTCATCGCCGTTGCGCGCAAGATCAAGGAGCCGACGGCCGAGCGCATTACCCCGGTCGCCTTCGATCTCGCCGACACCGCCGCCATCGCCGATTTCGTGCGCGCGACGCGCCAGCGCTTCGGGCCGATCTACGGGCTCGTCAACAACGCCGGGCTCGGGACGGAAGGGCTGCTCGCCAACATGCCCGACGCCGAGATCGAGGCGCTGATCCGCCTCAACACCTTGTCGCCCATCATCATGAGCAAATATGTGGTGCGCGGCATGATGGCGCAGGGGCGCGGCCGCGTCGTCAATATTTCCTCGATCATCGCCTCGACCGGCTTCAACGCGCTGTCCGTCTACGCCGCGACCAAGGCTTCGCTGGTCGGCTTCACCCGCTCGCTCGCCCGCGAGGTCGGGCGTGTCGGCGTCACCGTCAACGCCATTGCGCCGGGCTTCATCGACACCGAAATGACGCGCGGATTGGGCGAAAAGGAACGCGAGCGCATCGTCGCCCGCAGCGCATTGCGCCGCCTGGCCGAGCCCGCCGACGTCGCGGCGATGGCAGCTTATCTGATTAGCGAGGCGGGCCGCAACATTTCCGGCGCCGTGATGACGGTGGACGCGGGCAGCACAGCCTGAAGCCTGCCGCGCGACAACCAGCCAAGCAGCGCGCAGACTAGCGGCGCTGGCGGGGCCGCCTTCGCGCGCCACGAAGATTGCGCGCACCGCTCAAACAACCTTGTTTGATTGCTCATAGCGCCTCCCATCGAAACGATCCCCGGCACATGGTTTGCGGCTTTCGGCTGAGACCGCCGAGTGGCTGTCTCCTTTCGGGAGGATGTGCCAGAATGGCGCAAATCCAGGTCAATTTCGTATCCGCGCCGCAGCCGGTTCCGGCGCTGCGGCGGCTGCGCTCGCGTGCGGCGCGCGGCGCGCCGAAATGGCGGCTCGGTCCCGTCGGCTTTGGCTATGTCGCCGCGCTGGCCGACGCGGCGGCGATCATCGTCGCGGGGCTGACGACGGCGTTGCTGCGGGTGGTCCTGTTCGGCGGCGCGCTCGAAGGCCTGCGCACCGGCTTCGACGTCGGCCTCACCGTCGCCGTCCTCGTCGTGCTGGCGGAGTTGCATAAAGGCGGCTACGCGCCGGCCCGCTATGCCGACAAGTCGGGCCAGCTTGCGCGCGCGTTTCCGCTATGGAACCTGACGGCGCTGGGCGCGCTGGCGCTGGGCGTGGCGACGCGCGCGGTCGGCGATTATCCGCGCGGCGGGCTGGCGCTGTTCTACCTTCTGGGCCTGACGAGCCTCTTGCTGGCGCGCCGGGCGGTGGCGGCGGGACTGGCGGGGCTGCTGGCGCGCGGCCTTGCGCCGCGCCGGCGGATCGCGATGGTCGGCTTCGAGGATGCGCTGGAGGAATTGCCCGCGGCCGTCGAAGAGGGCGGCGCCGAAATCGTCTGCCGATTCGCGCTGCGGGAAAGCGACTCCTTCTTCCTGGAGGATCTCAAGCTGGCGGTCGCCGCCATCCGCGTCCACCGTCCCGACGACGTCATCGTCGCCTTGCCGTGGACGCGCGGCGATCTCGTCGACGGGTGCCTGGCGGCGCTGGCGAAGCTGCCGATCGCCGTGCATCTCGGCCTCGGCGGCCCGCTCAACGGACTGAGCCGAGTCGAGATGACCGAGGTCGGGCCGTTGCGCGGCCTTACCGTGACGCGCCGCCCGCTGGGCGCGCTGCAACAATTCGAGAAGCGCGCCTTCGACCTCGTGGTGGCGGCGCTGGCGCTGGCGCTGCTGTCGCCGCTGCTGCTGGCGGTGGCGGCGCTCATCCGTCTCGATGGGCCGGGGCCGATCCTGTTCCGGCAGAAGCGCTATGGGCTCAACCAGGAGCCGTTCCGCATCTTCAAGTTCCGCACCATGCGCGTGATGGACGACGGCGCCGTGGTGCGCCAGGCGACGCGCGCCGATTCCCGCGTCACCCGCATCGGCGCGCATCTGCGCCGGCTCTCCATCGACGAATTGCCGCAACTGCTCAACGTGCTGATCGGCGACATGTCGATCGTCGGCCCGCGTCCGCACGCGCTCGCCCACGATCAGCTCTATGTCGAAAAGCTCGCCCGCTACGCCAGGCGCCACAATGTGCGGCCGGGCATCACCGGCTGGGCGCAGGTCAGCGGCCATCGCGGCGAGATCGCCAACGACAGCGCGATGCTGGCGCGGCTCGAACACGACCTTTATTATGTCGACAACTGGTCGCTGTGGCTCGACATCAAGATCGTGGCGATGACCGCGCTCTCGCGGCGCGCCCATTCCAACGCCTATTGAGCGGGGCCGGCGCATTTTGCGCCGGCCAGCCACACGGCGCCCATTTTCCTGCGATAATAGGCGCGCGATTCGCTTCTCGAACCGAGACCCTGCATGCCGATCTCCCGCCGCGCGCTTCTTGCGGTCGCCGCCTTCTGCTTTTCCGCCCCGGCCGCCTTCGCCGATGACGCGAGCGCGCCGCTCGACTTGTCATCGGACAAAAGGGTCAAGCCGGGCAAGGGCCGCCCGGCGGACGCGCCCAAGCTCACCGACGACCAGATCGTCGCCAAGGCCAACGACTTCCTCAACACCACGCGCTTCATGAGCGCCGATTTCGTGCAGATCGGCCCCGATGGCCGGCGCTCGGAGGGGCTGCTCGTCGTGCAGCGGCCCGGCCACATGCTGTTCCGCTACAAGCCGCCGCAGAAGATGGAGATCGTCGCCGACGGCCGCTCGGTGGCGATCCGCGACCAGAAGCTCGGCACCCAGGATCTCTACCTCATCGGCCAGACGCCGCTCAAATTCCTGCTCGCCGACCACATCGACCTCGCCAAGGACACCTCGATCCAGCGCGTCGAGATGGACGACCGCGCCGCCACTATAGAAATCGTCGACAAGGCCACTTTCGGCGGCAAGTCCGACATCACCCTGGTCTTCGACCCCGACACGTTCGAACTCAAGCAATGGACGGTGATCGACCCGCAGGGCTTCCGCACCCTGGTCTCGCTGTTCGCGCTCGATCTCGTCACCAAGCCGGACCCGGATTGGTTCCACATCGACGACAGCGTGCAGCCCAATCTCACGCGCGCCCGCTGAGCCGCTTGACTTCGCTGCGACCCGGGGCCATGTCCGCCGCCTTTGGAGCGGAAATACCGGTCGCATGCGTTCCTATTTGAGCTTCGAACAGCCGGTCGCCGACGTCGACGCCCGCATCGACGAGATGAAGGCGCTGGCGGCCAAGGGCGATTCTCCGGCCATCGAGGAGGAGATCGGCAAGCTGGAGGCGAAATCCGCCAAGCTTCTGGCCGATCTCTACGCGGCGCTCACCCCCTGGCAGAAGACGCAGGTCGCCCGCTGTCAGGGCCGGCCGCATTTCGCTGACTACATCAAGGGGCTGATCGCCGAATTCACCCCGCTCGCCGGCGACCGCCAGTTCGGCGAGGACGCGGCCATCGTCGGCGGCCTCGGACGCTTCCACGGCCAGCCGGTCTGCGTGATCGGCCACGAGAAGGGCGACGACACCGCCAGCCGCCTCGTCCACAATTTCGGCATGGCGCGGCCCGAGGGCTACCGCAAGGCGGCGCGGCTGATGGATCTGGCCGACCGTTTCAACCTGCCAGTCATTTCACTGATCGACACCGCCGGCGCCTGGCCCGGCATCGACGCCGAGGAGCGCGGCCAGGCCGAGGCGATCGCGCGGGCGACCGACGCGGGGCTGTCGCTCGGCACGCCGAGCGTCGCCGTCATCGTCGGCGAGGGCGGCTCCGGCGGCGCGCTGGCGATCGCCGCCTCCAGCAAGGTCTTGATGCTGGAGCACGCGATCTACACCGTCGCCTCGCCCGAGGCCGCCGCCTCGATCCTGTGGCGCGATTCCTCGCGCGCCCAGGACGCGGCGACCAACATGAAGATCACCGCCGCCGACCTCATGAAGTTCGGCATCATTGACGGGATCGTGCCGGAACCGATCGGCGGCGCGCATCGCGACCCCGCCGCCGCCGTCGAGGCGACCGGCAAGGCGATCGCCGGCGCGCTGGAATCGCTCGGCAATCTCTCGCGCGAGGAATTGCGCGAGGCGCGGGCGACGAAGTTTCTGGGCATCGGGCGCAAGATCTAGCGGCGGCGCCCCGCCGATCCCCGGCGCGGCCGGCTTGAAACACGCCAAGCACTGGTCCAATGTCGCGGCGAGCGCGGGAGGTTGTGTTTGCAAAGGGAATCGGGCGCGGGGGTGAAGGTCGGCCTGTTCGTCACCTGTCTGGTCGATCTCATGCGCCCGAGCGTCGGCTTCGCGGCGGTGAAACTGCTGGAGGACGCAGGCTGCAAGGTCGTCGTGCCAGAGCAGACCTGCTGCGGCCAGCCCGCCTATAATTCCGGCGACCGCGCCGACGCCAAGGCGATCGCGCGCGCCACGATGCGCGCTTTCGCGTCCTGCGATTACGTCGTCGCCCCCAGCGGCTCCTGCGCGGGTATGCTGGCCAAGCATTATCCGGAAC
>JAJYDD010000130.1 GCA_021777795.1 Pseudomonadota bacterium
CGCAAGGCCAGCCGGAAGAAGCGCATCGCCGCCGGCGCCGGCGTGCAGGTCGAGGCCGTCAACCGCCTGCTCAAGCAGCATCGCCAGATGGCCGACATGATGAAGGCGATGGGCGGCAAGGGCGGCAAAGGCATGATGGGCAAGCTCGGCCAGATGATGGGCATGTCGGGCATGCCGAGCCCCGCCGACATCGCCGCCTTGCAGAAGCAGGCGCCGCCTGACGCAGGCCTGCCCGGCGCGCCGCCGCCCGGCGCCTTCAACATTCCCCCGAGCTTCCCCGGTTTTGGGGGCGGCCTGCCGAAGCTTCCGGGCCTCGGCGGAAATCCCTTCGCCAAGAAGAAATAACCCCCCTTGAAAAGGAAAACCTGATGTCCCTGAAAATCCGTCTCTCGCGCGGCGGCGCCAAGAAGCGCCCGTTCTACCGCATCGTCGTCGCCGACGCCCGCATGCCGCGCGACGGCCGCTTCGTCGAGAAGCTCGGCACCTTCGACCCCCTGAAGGCCAAGGACGACGCCAAGCGCCTGGTGCTCGACGTCGAGAAGGCCAAGGATTGGATGGCCAAGGGCGCCCAGCCGACCGACCGCGTGCTGCGCCTGCTCGACAGCCTCGGCGCCGCCAAGCGCGAGCCGCAGAACAACCCCGAGAAGGCCAAGCCGAAGAAGAAGGCGCAGGAGCGCGCCGCCGCCGCCGAGAAGGCCGCCGCCGCAGCGGCCTAAAGCTTGGACAAGCTCATCGCGCTCGGCCGCTTCGGCGCGCCGCAGGGCGTGCGCGGCGACATCCGCGTCAAGTCCTATACCGGCGACCCGCAGGCGATCGGCGCCTATGGGCCGCTGACCGATGCGGCGGGCGCGCGGCGCTTCGTCGTCAAGCCGCTGCGGGCGCTGCGCGACGATATGCTCGTCGCGCGCGTCGAGGGCGTGGCGACGCGCGAGGCGGCGGAGGCGCTGAACGGCGTCGAGCTTTACGCCCGCCGCTCGCAACTGCCGCCGCCCGAGCCGGACGAGTTCTATCACAGCGACCTCGTCGGTCTGGAGGCGGTGACGCCTTCCGGCGAGGCTTTGGGCTGGGTGACGGCGATCCTCAACCACGGCGCCGGCGACATTCTGGAGATCGCGCCGCCCGATGGCGGCGAGACGCTCCTGCTGCCCTTCACCCACGCCGTCGCGCCGGAAATTGACTTCGCCGCCCGCCGCATCGTCGTCGTGCCGCCGGCGGAGGTTGAGGGGAATTAGCGTGAGCGCACCCACATTCATCGGCGTCGATTGGGGCACCAGCAGCTTTCGCGCCTATCTCGCCGACGACGAAGGCCGCGCGCTCGAAACGCTCGCGGGCGGCGAGGGCGCGCTCGGGCTAAAACCCGGCGCGCATGAGGCCTATCTCGCCGGCCGGCTCGCCGGCTGGCCAGCGCTGCCGGTGCTGGCCTGCGGCATGGTCGGGGCCAAGCAGGGCTGGCGCGAAGCGCCCTATGTCGCCTGTCCCGCCGGCCTTGAGGAGATCGCCGCCGCGATGCTGTCGATCCCGACGGCGCGCGGCCCCGTGCGCATCGTCCCCGGCCTCAGCGCCCGCGACCGCGCCGGCGCGCCGGACGTGATGCGCGGCGAGGAGACGCAGCTTCTGGGCGCCCTGGGGGCGGGTTTCGGCGACGGCGTCTACGTGCTGCCGGGCACCCATTCCAAATGGGCGCGCGTCGAGGGCGGCCGCATCCGCGGCTTCGAGACCTTCATGACTGGCGAGGTGTTCGCGGTGCTGAAGACCCACAGCGTGCTCGGCCGCATGATGGCGGAGCCGCAGCCCGGCGAGGGATTCGCGCGCGGCGTCGAGGCTGCGAGGGGGCTGGAGCGGCCCGGCGACCTGCTGCACGCGATCTTCGCCGCCCGCAGCTTCGGCCTGTTCGAGACCCTGCCGGCCGATCAACTCGGCGAATATCTGTCGGGCCTGCTGATCGGCGCGGAAATTGTCGCCGGCGCGGCGGGGGTTGCGAAAGCGACCGCCATCGGCTCGGCGGGGCTCTGCGCGAGATACGCCGCGGCGGGGGCGCTTTTGGGCGTGGCCATCGTGCCGGCGCCAGAGACTTGCGCGCTGCTGGGGCTGGCGGCCTTACGAAAGGCGCTCGCCTAGCCCTTCCCGCCGTCCCTGTTTCGTTCCATATTCCCTCTATGGCGAAATCTCCGAAAGCGCGGCCCAAGGCCTCGCGCCCCGATGTGCATCCGCTCGGCGAGCATCTCGCCGCGCTGCTGAACCCCGCGCTCAACGCGCCCGGCCTCGCCGAAGCGCCGGCGAAATTCGAGCATCCGCGCGGCATGACCGGCGCTGGCGCGACCGTGGAATCGCTCAAGGAACTGCTGGAGAACGGCGACCCCAACCTGCGCGGCCAGCCGACCTGGGTTCCCCATCGCCCGGCGCGGCCGGAAAAATCCGAGGGCGGCCGCAAGTTCGAGATCGTCTCCGAATTCGAGCCCAAGGGCGACCAACCGGAGGCGATCCGCCAACTCGTCGAGGGCGTCGCCGCGCATGAGCGCGATCAGGTGCTGCTCGGCGTCACCGGCTCCGGCAAGACCTTCACGATGGCCAAAGTGATCGAGGCGACGCAGCGCCCGGCGCTGATCCTGGCCCCCAACAAGACGCTGGCCGCGCAGCTCTATGGCGAGTTCAAGAGCTTCTTTCCCAACAACGCCGTCGAATATTTCGTCTCCTATTACGACTATTATCAACCAGAAGCCTATGTCCCGCGCACCGACACTTACATAGAAAAGGAATCCTCGATCAACGAGCAGATCGACCGGATGCGCCATTCCGCGACGCGGGCGCTGCTGGAGCGCGACGACGTCATCATCGTCGCCTCCGTGTCGTGCATCTATGGCATCGGCTCGGTCGAGACCTATACCGCGATGACCTTCTCGCTCCAGACCGGCGACAAGATCGACCAGCGCCAGGTGATCGCCGATCTCGTGGCGCTGCAATACAAGCGTTCTTTGGGCGATTTCACTCGCGGCGTGTTCCGCGTGCGCGGCGACACGCTCGACCTGTTCCCGGCGCATTATGAAGACCGGGCGTGGCGCATCAATTTCTTCGGCGACGAGATCGAATCGATCTCCGAGTTCGATCCCCTGACCGGCGCCAAGACCAGCGACCTCGAATTCGTGAAAGTCTACGCCAACAGCCATTACGTGACGCCGCGCCCGACGCTGCTGCAATCGCTCGACGGCATCAAGCGCGAGTTGAAAGACCGGCTCGACGTTCTGCACGCGCAAGGCCGCCTGCTGGAGGCGCAGCGGCTCGAACAGCGCACCTTGTTCGACCTGGAAATGATGGATTCCACCGGCTCCTGCGCCGGCATCGAGAATTATTCGCGCTATCTCACCGGCCGCCGCCCCGGCGAGCCGCCGCCGACCCTGTTCGAATATCTGCCCGACAACGCTTTGGTGTTCGCCGACGAGAGCCATGTCACGGTGCCGCAGATCGGCGGCATGTATAAGGGCGACTATCGGCGCAAGGCGACGCTCGCCGAATATGGCTTCCGCCTGCCGTCCTGCATGGACAACCGCCCGCTGCGCTTCGAGGAATGGGAGGCGATGCGACCGCAGACCCTGCATGTCTCGGCGACCCCCGGCGATTGGGAGTTGGAGCGCACGGAGGGCGTGTTCGTCGAACAGGTGATCCGCCCGACCGGCCTGATTGATCCCCCGGTGGAAATCCGCCCGGCGCGGGCGCAGGTTGACGATCTCCTCGGCGAAGTCCGCCGCGTCGCGCTCGCCGGCTATCGCAGCCTCGTCACCACGCTGACCAAGCGCATGGCCGAGGATCTGACCGAATATCTGCACGAGCATGGCGTGCGCGTGCGCTATATGCATTCCGACATCGACACCATCGAGCGCATCGAGATCATCCGCGACCTGCGCCTGGGCGCCTTCGACGTGCTGATCGGCATCAACCTGTTGCGCGAGGGGCTCGACATTCCGGAATGCGCGCTGGTGGCGATCCTCGACGCCGACAAGGAAGGCTTTCTGCGCTCCGAGACCTCGCTGGTGCAGACCATCGGGCGCGCCGCGCGCAACGTCGACGGCCGCGTGATCCTCTACGCCGACCACATCACCGGCTCGATGAAGCGCGCGATGGAGGAGACCGACCGGCGGCGCGCCAAACAGCAGGCTTATAACGTCGCCAACAACATCACCCCGGCGACGATCAAGCGCGGCATCCAGGACATCCTCAACTCGGTCTATGAGAAGGACCATGTGACGGTGGACGCCGGGCTCAACCAGGCTCCGTCCATCGGCCACAATTTCCAGGCGAATCTGGCCGATCTCGAAAAGCGCATGAAGGAGGCGGCGGGCAATCTGGAGTTCGAAACCGCAGCGCGGCTGCGCGACGAGATCAAGCGGTTGCAAGCCGTGGAACTCGCCATCGGCGACGATCCCCTCGCGCGGCAGGCGGACGTCGAGGCGGTCGGCGGGGCCTACGAGGGCGAGCGCAAATATGGGCGCGCGGCGAACATGCCTTCGCGCATCCACAAGCCGACCGACGCCGACATGGGGCCGCACAATTTCGGCGGTGGGGAAGCCCGGCCGAAGGGCGGGGCGGGAAAGCGGGGGCGGAAAAGGTGAAGGTTGGAATTATGCAACAAAAATCAAGAGCATATTAGAGCGGTTTCCGAGCCGGAGATCAGGAAGGCCGGTGTGCGGAAATGCTCGTCTATCAGAGCGTTAGCCTTGGTCGTTCGACCGCACACGGATCTCCAATGTTCAATATGGTCGCTTTTGAAAAGAGAATACGACTTTTAGCGGCTTCGGCTAAGCCATTGAAAACCTGGTAGCGGGGGCCGGATTCGAACCGGCGACCTCCGGATTATGATTCCGCTGCTCTAACCAACTGAGCTACCCCGCCAGAGGCCGGCGCATATAGGTAACGCCAGCGCGAACTGTCAAGCCGCGTCTCGCGCTTTGGCTGCGCGCCGCTATGGGCTACCCTGGCCGCCGCGTCGATCCCGGAGGCCCCATGCGCTTTCTCTCCATCCTCGTTTGCCTGGCGTTCGTCTCGCCGGCCTTCGCCGCCCCGTTCCAGACCAAGGCGCCCTATGCGCTGCTGGTCGACGAGACTTCCGGCCGCACACTGTTGCAGAAAAACGCGGATTCCGGCATGGCGCCGGCCTCGACGACAAAGATTCTCACCGCCGAGATCGCGTTCAGCCGGCTCGCCGCCGGTCAGCTCAAGCCTGACGATACGATCACCGTCTCCGCCCATGCCGCGACGGAGGGCAACGCCAAATCCGGCGGCTCCAGCATGTTCCTGATGGCGGGCGACCGCGTCAGCGTCGACGAACTGCTCCAAGGCCTGATTACCGATTCCGGCAATGACGCCGCAATCGCGCTATCGGAGGCGATCGCCGGCAGCGAGACCGCCTTCGCCGTCCTCATGAACGCGCACGCCCGCGCCATCGGCATGCGGCATTCGCATTTCACCAACCCCTGGGGCCGCCCCGGCAACCGCGTCACCCCGCGCGACATGGCGCGGCTGGCCGCCTATGTCATCGCGACCTATCCGCAATATTATAAGTATTTCAGCGAGCCGGAACTCACTTATGGCGGCATCACGCAGAAGAACCGCAACCCGGTGCTGGCCTATGGGGCCGACGGGCTCAAGACCGGCCATCTCGCCGCCAGCGGCTTTGGCCTCGTCGCTTCGGCGACGCGCGGCGGCCACCGCATCATCCTGGTGCTGAACGGCCTCAAATCCTCGGCCGCCCGCGCCAGCGAAGGCCGCCGGCTGCTCGAATATGGCCTGGCCGCGGTCGGCGGCTAAGCCCGGTCAGACTGTCGCGTCGTCGAACATGTAGAGATCGGCGCCGCCGGTGGCGAAATTCGGCACATCGCCGGCCGCAGCGGCGCCCTCGGCGCTGCCGAGCCCCTTCTGGAGATCGGCCATGCTGTCGAAGGTCAGCGTCGCCACCAGATGCACGTTGGAGGCGCCGGCGGGCGTTCCCACGCCGCCCTTGCTGACGCGATAGCTGCGCAGGCCGGGAATTTTCTTGGCCAGCGGGATGTGGGTGGCGGCGTAATATTTATCGAAGGCGGCGGCGTCGGTCGGGGTTTTGTAAAGCACGAGCAGCGTGGCCAAGGCGTTTCTCCCGGATACGAGCCGCCATTTCCCGGCGGCCTCCCGCGAGCCTAGCGGCGCTCGCCGGCGCCGACAAGCGCGACGCGATTCGGCCGGGATTCGTTCCCGGCCCGTTGCGCACTCGCCGGCTTCGGGACGCCCGACGCCCGGTGCGCGGCGCCCGCCGTTAACTATGTCGCCGGTTTGCGCTGGCGCCCGCGGCGCCAAGCCCCGAGCGCCGATTCGCGCCCGATTCGTTCCCGTCCTGTCGTCGTCGTCCCGTCGCGGGGCGGCGGGCGCCGGAGGACGGGGAGACGACGTTAACTTTGAACGCGCCCGCCGCCTTTGACTTCCACCGCCACGGCGCCTATCTCAGAGGACGCGATGTTCCGGCCGCCCGCTTTCCCCCAGAGCGACCCCAGCCCCTCGACGAGGGAGCGCGACGACGATCGCGTGTCGCGGGTGGTCGCCGCGCTCGGCCCCACCAACACCGGCAAGACCCATCTGGCCATCGAGCGCATGCTCGCCCACGCCTCGGGCATGATCGGCCTGCCGCTGCGCCTGCTGGCGCGCGAGATCTATGATCGCATCGTGCGCGAGCGCGGCGAGCGCGCGGTGGCGCTCGTCACTGGCGAGGAGAAGATTGTCCCGCTGCACCCGCGCTATTGGGTCTGCACGGTCGAGGCGATGCCGCTCGACCGCGAAGTGGAATTCGTCGCGGTCGACGAGATCCAGCTCTGCGCCGACCGCGAGCGCGGCCACGTCTTCACCGACCGGCTGCTGCGCGCGCGAGGACGGTCGGAGACGATGTTCATGGGCGCGGCGACGATGGCGCCGCTGGTGCGCCAACTCGTACCCCACGCCCATATCGAGACCCGGGAGCGGCTTTCGACGCTGTCCTACGTCGGCGCCGCCAAGCTGACGAAATTGCCCAAGCGCAGCGCCGTCGTCGCCTTCTCGACCGAGAACGTCTACGCCATCGCCGAGTTGATCCGCCGCCAGCGCGGCGGCGCGGCCGTGGTGATGGGCTCGCTCTCGCCGCGCACCCGCAATGCCCAGGTCGATCTGTTCCAGTCCGGCGAGGTCGATTTCCTCGTCGCCACCGACGCGATCGGCATGGGCCTCAACATGGACCTCGATCACGTTGCCTTCGCCGGCTTGCGCAAGTTCGACGGCCGCCGCACGCGCTGGCTCAATCCGCAGGAGATCGGCCAGATCGGCGGCCGTGCCGGGCGATACCGGCGCGACGGCACGTTCGGGGTGACAGGCGAGGCGCCCGACCTCGATCCTGAAGTCGCCGCTGCCGTCGAGGCGCACGCCTTCGCGCCGCTCCAGGCGGCCGAGTGGCGCAACGCCGGGCTCGATTTCGATTCGCTCGCTGATCTCATGCGCTCGCTGAGCCTGTCGCCGCCGCGCGCGGGGCTGCGGCTGTCGGAGGAGGCGCAGGACGAGGCGACGTTGCGCCAGCTCGCGCGCGACGAACTCATCGTGAAACGGGCGAAGGACCGCGCCAATCTCGTGCGGCTCTGGGAGGTCTGCCAGACGCCGGATTTCCGCAAGACCACGCGCGACGACCACGCTCGCCTCGTCGGCGGCATATTCGAGCACCTCACCCAGGGGCGCCGCCGTCTGCCCGAGGATTGGGCGCGCGGCCAGTTCGAGGCGCTCGACCACACGGAGGGCGATATCGAGGCGCTGTCGGGCCGTCTGGCGCGCGTGCGCACGCTGGCCTATGTCGCCCACCGCGCCGACTGGCTGGAGGACGCCGCCGCCTGGGCGAGCCGCACGCGCGCGCTGGAGGATAGGCTCTCCGACACGCTGCACGAACAACTCATGCAGCGCTTCGTCGACCGGCGCACCAGCGCCCTCATGCGCGGCCTGGAGCAATCCTCGGGGCCGGCGCTCGGCGGCATCGCAGCCGACGGGGCGGTGATCGTCGAGGGCCACGCGGTCGGGCGGCTGATCGGCCTGCATTTCGAGCCCGAGCGCGGCGCCTCGCCCTTGGAGACGCGCGCCCTGCGCGGCGCGGTCGAGCGCGCGGTGACGCCGGAAATCGCGCGCCGACTGCACGAGATCGCGGGCGAGCCGAACGAGGCGTTCGCGCTCGCGCCGGGCGGGACGATTCTTTGGCGCGGCCATTCCATCGGCGCCATCGTCGGCGGTGCGCCCTTCGCGCCCAAGGCGCGGCTCGATGGCGAACTCGGCGCGGCGGCGGCGCGCGAGCGGGCGACGCGCCGGGTCGAGAGCTTCGTCGCCGACGCCGCGCGTCCGGCATTCGCCAGTCTCGACCGGCTGAAGGCGGCGGCCGAGGGCGACGGGCTGAAGGGACTTGCGCGCGGGCTCGCCTATCAGATCGTCGAGGCGCAGGGCGCGCTGCCGCGCCGCGAGGCCGAGGAATATGTGCGCGCACTCTATCGCGCCGAGCGCAAGGCGCTGCGCGATCTCGGCCTGCGCTTCGGCGCCTTCACCATCTATGTCGAGGATCTCGTCGCGCCGGAGGGCGCCTGGATACGCGAGATTTTCGCGCATCTGGCCGCCCCGCAATGGCGCCCCAAAGCCGGGCTTTCGCCGCTGCCGCGCGAGAACCTGGCGCGCGAAGCCTTGACTTATCGCGGCCTGCGACCGCTCGCCGGCCTCGCCGCGCCGATCGCGGCGCTGGAGCGCATCGGCGAGATCGCGCGCGCGGCGGAGGCCGGCTTTTCGCTTAATTCCGAGACTTTGGCGGATTTCGGCTGGAGCGCGGCCGAGGGCGAGCGCGTGCTGCGCGGCCTCGGCTTCATTCCCGCCGGCAAGACGCTGTGGCGCCGGCGTGGGCCGACCGCCCGGCCCGCTTCGCCGCAAGCCCCGCAGGTCTATGAAGCGCCGCCATCGCCGGCCGCGCCCTCCGCGCCGGGCGAGCCGTGCCGGATCGACGTCTGGCTGTGGCGCGCCCGCTTCTGCAAGACGCGGGCGCTGGCGGCCAAGCGCGTCGCCGATGGCGAAGTCGCGGGGACGCGCCAGGGCGCGCCGATCGCGCTCGACAAGCCGAGCCGGCATATTCGCGCCGGCGACGTGCTGACGCTGGTCTTCGGCGAGCGGCGCGCGAGCTTGCAGGTGCAGGGCGTCGGCGAGCGGCGCGGACCCGCCGCCGACGCGCGCGGGCTCTATACGCTGCTGACCTGAGCCTGAAGCTTGGCGGGCGCCGCGGCGCATGGTAGCAAACAGCGAATCGGGGGCCGCCATGAATCTGAAAGCCTGTGCGACGGGCGTCGCGTTGCTCGCGCTGACGGCGAGCGTATCCGGGTGCGCCGCGCCGCCGTCGCCCGGAATCATGCGCTACGGCTCCTGTGGGCCGGACGCGCATACCGAGTCCTATCCCTACGCCAAGGAAGATCGCCGCGCCTATGGCTGCAAGCGCGACGACAACGGCTTTCTG
>JAJYDD010000131.1 GCA_021777795.1 Pseudomonadota bacterium
CGCCGATGTCGGCACCAATGCGGAGATCCTGTTCGGCAACAAGGATGGGATGCTCGCCTGCTCCTCGCCGACCGGCCCCGCCTTCGAGGGCGCGCAGATCTCCTGCGGCCAGCGCGCGGCGCCCGGCGCCATCGAGCGCGTGCGCATCGACCGCGAGACGCTGGAGCCGCGCTTCAAGGTGATAGGCTGCGATCTCTGGTCGAACGAACCGGGCTTCGCCGAGGCGACAGCTTCGCTCGGCGTCACCGGCGTCTGCGGGTCGGGCATCATCGAGGCGGTCGCCGAGATGTTCCTGTCGGGAATCATCGGCCAGGATGGCCTGTTCAACGGCGCGCTGGCGGAAACGTCGCCGCGCATAGAGGTCGTCGGCCGCTCCTTCGCTTATGTGCTGAGCGAGGGCGAGCCGCGGCTGCTGATCTACCAGACCGACGTGCGCGCCATCCAGCTCGCCAAGGCGGCGCTTTATGCCGGCGCGAAATTGCTGATCGAGAAGCGCGGCGCCGGCGCGCCGCAGCGCGTCACCCTCGTCGGCGCCTTTGGCAGCCACATCGACACCACCTATGCGATGGCGCTGGGGCTGATCCCGGATTGCGACCTCGCCCATGTCGTCAACGGCGGCAATTCGGCGGGGCTCGGGGCGCGCATCGCGCTGCTAAATCTGGCGGCGCGCGCGGAGATTGACGAGGTCGTGCGCCGCATCGAGAAGATCGAGACGGCGATCGAGCCGAACTTTCAGGCCGAATTCGTCGCCGCAATGGCCTTCCCGCACGCCAGCGACAATTTCGACAATCTCGCCAAGGCGATCAAGCTGCCGGTGCGCAAGGCGGCGGAGGGCGGGCGGCGACGACGGCGCAGTTGAGGCTATTGCGATACGCGCATGGCCGCGAGATAGGCGACGATGGCGCCGACGTCCTTCGCGTCGATCGGCGCCTTGTAGACATGGATCATCTTTTCGGCTTCCGCCCGCCACGCCGCCGCCGACATCTTCGGCTGGTTGAGCACCATTCCGGCCGAGTGGCAGGTTCGGCAATTGTCGTTGACCACCTCAGCGCCGGGGCCGGAAAACTGCGTTCCCCGGTCGGGCAGGATGATGGCCTCGTTTTTCAGCGTCAGGTTCTGCGCGCCCGCCAGGGCGGGCGCGGCGACGAGCGCGAGCAGCAAAGACAGTCTCATGCGCGACATGGCGGCTCTCCTCACTTGACGACGACGGCGGTGGTTTCGATGACGTTGCGCATGAAGCCGGAGGGGTTCCAGTTCGGCGTGGCGGGTTGAACGACGCTGTCGCTGTTGGTGCAACGCACCATCAGCGCGGCCTCGCCCTTGTCCAGCGTGAGGGGAAGCTCCCAGCGGCGGAAGCTGTATTTGCCCTCGTCGGCGCCGAGCTTGGCGGCCTGCCAGGACTTGCCGCCATCGCTGGAGAGATCGACGCCCTTCACGCCGGAATCGCCGCCGAAGGCGATGCCGCGCACCCGCACCGGGGCGTTGGCCGCGACGACCGCGCCGGATTTGAGGTTGGTGATGAACGAGCGCGGCGCCATCTTGTTGATGGGAACCATTTTGACGCCGGTCTGGCCGGGCTTCATGTCGGCATGGGGGGTGTCGGGAATCTTGTAGGCGACCTTCATCCAGAAATTGTCGTCGGCGTGGTCGATAACCTCGATGTCGTTGACCGATTTCACCCAATAGGTGGCGTACCAGCCGGGCACGACCAACCGCAGCGGGAAGCCGTTCAACAGCGGCAGTTGCTCGCCATTCATGGCGTAGGCGAGCATCACCTCGCCGTCGCGCGCGTGCTCGACGTCAAGGGACTTCATGAAATCCGGCCCGTCGGCAACGACGGGTTGATCGAGGCCGTTGAACCGCACCTGCACCGCGCCGGCTTTGACGCCAGCGCGATCCAGCACATCCTTCAGCCGCACGCCGGCCCAGCGCGCATTGCCCATCGCGCCATTGCCCCATTCGCCGCCGGCGACCCGGGGCTGGAAGAAGCCGCGCGAATTTCCCGAACATTGGTTGACGGCGGCAAGCTCGACGCGCGGCAGCGCCAGAATGTCGGCCAGCGACAACGACAGCGCCTGATTGACGTGGCCCCGCACGCTAAGCCGGAATTTGTCGACATTGACCTCGGTCGGAATGACCGCCCAATGCCAACGCACGTAAAAGCGTTCGTTCGGGGTGAACACGCCCTGGTCGAAAACTTCGAACGGCGTTTCCAGCAACGGAGGCCGCGAGCGTTGCAGGATCATCGCGCCCTTGTGCGGGAAGTTGGTGACGATGGGGCGTTCGTCCGGCGCGCTCGGCAGGCCGAGGCGCGCGATGGATTGGGCCGAGGCGGCGCCAGTCGCCAAAGCCGAGGCGGCGGCGGCGGCGTAGCCGAGAAAGCGTCGCCGGTCGGGATCGCGGGTGTTCATGAGCGTTGCTCCCTCAAGGGTTGACGGCCGCCGGCGCCATCTAGCCCGCCGTCGGAAAGCGCGCCGCGATGGCGGGCGGAAGCGACGAAACGGCGGGGCGGGCGCGCAACAGCATCCACCTCATAGAGGGTCGTTATGCTTGCGCGGATGTGTGCGGTCCATCCGAACGTAGCGAACGCTTCGTTCGATCAAACTGAATGAGCGCGTCAAGCGCCCGTCACAATTATAGGGAGCGCCTAAAGCTCCAGCGCGAAGGGCTCGCCTTCCATACATTCGCGCCCGCGCCCGATGGCCTCGATGGCGGCGACCATGCGGCCTTTGCGGCCGAGCTTCTCGTCGGCGAGCGCGACGAAGCGCAGGTTCGGCGTCGCCGTCGGCGAGGCCGCGCGCAAAGCCTGCGCCACCTCATGCTCGTCGCGATGCGGCGACACCTGGCAGACGGCGATGAAAGCCGAGGCGGTCGAGCGCGAGACCCCGGCGTAGCAATGGATGAGCATGGGTTCGCGCCGGTCCCAGCGGTCGATGAAGGCGTGCAGCGCGTCGAGATGGTGCATCTCCGGCCGAACCTGACCCGGTAGATGGTCGAGAATGTCGGACATCGCGATATTGAGATGGCGCGCCTCGGCGATAAGCTCGGGCCGCGCGATGGGCGTGCCCGGCGACAGCAGCGTCACCAGCGAGCGCGCGCCGGTGCGGGCGACCTCCGTCTCGATGCGGGCCAGCGAACAGACATGCACACGCGGCATCATGAACTCCCAAAAGCATCGAGTTCGGAAAAGCGGGCGAGGAAGCGCGCTTGCGCCTGCTCCGGCCGCCAGGGTTCGAGATAAAGCGCAAAATCGCTGAGCGCAACGCGCGGCTTGCCAAAGAATTTGCGCGCCTCGGCCGGCGCGAAGCCCGCCAGTTCCGTCGCCTCGAAGAAAGCGGAATCGCGGTCGGCGGCTTTGATCGCCTTGGCGAGATTAGGCGCGAAGCTCGCCTTGAGCCCAAAGCGCAGCAGGATGGCGGCCAAGAGCCGGCGCTCGACCTCTTTGTATTCGCCGCCGATGGCGGCCTTGAACGGCGAGATCATGTCGCCGATCACATATTCCGGCGCGTCGTGCAGCAGCGCGCCGAGCTTGGCGGCGCGGTCGGCGGCGGGGTCGGTCTTGGCGAAGATCGCCTCGACCAGCAGCGAGTGCTGGGCGACGGAGAAAATCTCCGGCCCCTTCGTCTGCCCGTTCCAGCGCGCCACGCGGGCCAGGCCGTGGGCGATGTCGGCGATCTCGACATCGAGGGCCGAGGGGTCGATAAGGTCGAGCCTTCGACCCGACAGCATCCGCTGCCACGCGCGGGCGCTCACCACGGCCGTTTCTGGCCAAGCTTGGCGCAGGCCGCACAACGGTGGCAGTCGGCGAGATGGTCGTTGACCATGCCGACCGCCTGCATGAAGGCGTAGACGATGGTCGGGCCGACGAAATTCGCCCCGCGCGCCTTCAAATCCCTAGACATCGCCTCCGCCTCGGGGCACTGCGCCGGCACGTCGGCCAGCGTCTTGCGCGGCTTCGTCAGCGGGCGGCCGTCGACGAAGCCCCAGAGATGGCGGGCAAAGCCGCCCTTTTCCTGCAAATCGAGATAGATGCGCGCCAGCGCCGGGGCGGCGGCGATCTTGGCGCGGTTGCGCACGATGCCGGGGTCGGCCATCAGCGCGGCGGATTTGCGCTCGTCGTAGCGGGCGATTTTCTCCGGCTCGAAACCATCGAAGGCGGCGCGAAACGCCTCGCGCTTGCGCAGAATGGTGATCCAGGACAGGCCCGCCTGGAAGCCGTCGAGCATCAGCTTCTCGAACAGCGCCCGGTCGTCCCATTCGGGCGCGCCCCATTCCTCGTCGTGATAGGCGACATAGAGCGGGTCCGTCCCCGGCCAGGGGCAGCGATGCAGGCCGTCGTCATGCAGGATAGGTTCGACGACGCGGGGCGGCATCAAGCCTCCCGCGCCTCGATGACGACGAAGGCTTGCGCCAGCGGATATTCGTCAGTGATCGTCAGGTGGATGTGCGCCACGCGCCCCGCCGGGGTGATGGCCGCCAGCCGCTCGGCGGCGCCCCCGGTGAGTTTCATCGTCGGGGCGCCGCTCGGCAGATTGACCACGCCCATGTCGCGCCAGAACACGCCATGACGAAGCCCGGTGCCGAGCGCCTTGGCGCAAGCCTCCTTGGCGGCGAAGCGTTTGGCGTAGGAGGCGGCGCGCTCGGCGCGGCGGTCGCTCTTGCGGCGCTCGATCTCGGTGAAGCAGCGGGCGATGAAACGGTCGCCGAACTTGTCGAGCGTCTGCCCTATGCGGCTGATGTCGCAGAGATCGCTGCCGATGCCGATAATCACCGCCGCCCCTCGTCCATCGCGGCGCGCATGACGCGGATGCTCTCGGCGAGCCCGACGAAGATCGCCTCGCCGATGAGGAAATGGCCGATGTTGAGTTCGACGATCTCCGGCAACGCCGAGATGGTGCGCGCGGTGTCGTAATCGAGGCCGTGGCCGGCGTGACATTCGAGGCCCAGCCGCGCCGTCTCGGCCGCCGCCTTGCGAAGCCGCGCGAATTCATGCTCCGCCTTGGCCCTGTCGCCATGCGCCACCGCGTCGCACCAGGCCCCCGTGTGCAGTTCCACCACCGGCGCCTTCAGCGAGGCGGCGGCTTGCAGCGCCTCGGGCGAAGGCTCGATGAACAGCGAGACACGCACGCCGGCGCGGGAAAGCTCGGCGATGAAGGGTTTCAGGTGATCGTGCTGGCCGACCACGTCGAGCCCGCCCTCGGTGGTGCGCTCGGTGCGCTTCTCTGGCACCAGGCAGCAGGCGTGCGGCCCAGTCGCCAGGGCGATATCGAGCATCTGCTCGGTCGCCGCCATCTCGAAATTGAGCGGCTTGCTGATCGCCGCTTTCAGCCGCCGCATGTCCTCGTCGCGGATATGGCGGCGATCCTCGCGCAGATGCGCGGTGATGCCATCGGCGCCGGCCTGTATCGCCAGCAAGGCCGCGCGCACGGGATCGGGAACGGCGCCGCCGCGCGCATTGCGCACGGTCGCGACATGATCGACATTGACGCCTAAACGCAGCATCGCGCTCTCCTATTTCGCGATTGCCCGGCTGCCGGGCTTGACGGCGGGAATCGCGGCGAGTTCGGGCGGCAAAGCGTCGGCGGCATAATCGGGAATGTCGAGCGTGCACAGGCTGACGCGGGGCACGCCAATTTCAGCCTTGCCGCCGGAACGGTCGATGAGACACGCCGCGCCGACGATCTCGCCGGGATGCTCGGCCAGAGCCGCCAGACATTCGCGCGACGACAGGCCGGTAGTGATGATGTCCTCGACCATCAGCACGCGCGCGCCTTGCGGAATCGCGAAACCGCGCCGGAGCTTGAACGCCCCGTTCTCGCGCTCGACGAAGATCGCCTTGGCGCCGAGCCAGCGCGCCGTCTCGTAGCCCGGCACGATGCCTCCGAGCGCCGGAGAGGCGACGATGTCGATGTCGCCGAATTTTTCGCGCGCCATCTCGGCCAGCGCGCGGCACAGTTTTTCGGTGCGGGCCGGGTCCTGGAAGACGAACATCTTTTGCAGGAAGACCGGCGAATGGCGGCCCGACGACAGGATGAAATGGCCTTCGAGCAGCGCGCCGGCGGCGCGGAACTCGTCGAGGGTCTGGTCGGCGGACAGGGTCATGGACCCTGTCCTAATGCGTCACGGCGGCTTCGGGAACCCCCTTCGGTCTCAGATCACATTGCCTTTCATCTGATCGGCGATGAACTCGGCCTGACGGATCGCCAGCGACACGATGGTCAGCGTCGGGTTCTCGGCGCCGCCGGTAGTGAACTGGCTGCCGTCGGAGACGAACAGGTTCTTGATGTCGTGCGTCTGCCCGTTCTTGTTGACGACGCCGTCGCGCGGGTTCTCGCTCATCCGGTTGGTGCCGAGATTATGCGTGGAAGGATAAGGCGGCGTCGGATAGGTGCGCGTCGCCCCGACAGCGTCGTAGAGCGCGAAACCCTGCTTGTAGGCGTGGGCGCGCATGGCGAGGTCGTTGGGGTGGTCGTCGAAATTGACGTTGGCGACTGGCAGACCCCATTGATCCTTGGCGTCGCTCAACGTGATGCGGTTGGTCTCCTGCGGCATGTCCTCGCCGACGATCCACAGCCCCGCCATATTCACATAGGAATCGAGCGCGGCGGTGAACTCGCGGCCCCAGGCGCCGGGATCGAGGAAGGCGGCCATGAACGGCAAGCCCAGCGACAGCGTCTCGAACTCATAGCCGCCGACGAAGCCGCGCTTGGGATCGAACCGCGCCTCGTCGCGGATGATGCCGGCCATCGTCGTGCCGCGATACATATGCACGGGCTTGTCGAACACGGCATAGACCGAGCCGGTGAGGTGGCGCATGTAATTGCGCCCGACCTGACCGGAGGAATTGGCGAGCCCGTCGGGGAATTTCGACGAGGCCGAATTGAGCAGCAGGCGCGGGCTCTCGATCGAATTGCCGGCCACCGCGACGATGCGCGCCTTCTGGCGCTGGATCTTGCCGGCCTTGTCGAAATAGACGACGCCGGTGACCTTGCCGGAGGCATCGTGCTCGATATGGGCGACATGGCTGTCGGGGCGCACCTCCAGATTGCCGGTCTTCTCGCCCTTCGGAATCTCGGTGTAGAGCGTCGACCATTTCGCGCCCCATTTGCAGCCCTGGAAGCAGAAGCCGGTCTGGTGGCAGGAATTGCGGTCGTCGCGCTCGATCGAGTTGATCGCCATGCGGCCGGTGTGGCACTCCTTGTAGCCGAGCTTGTCGGCGCCGGCCTTGAGCACCTTGAAATTGTTGTTGCCGGGCAGTCCGGGCAGATTGTTGGTGCGGGTGACGCCCATCTTGTCCTCGGCGCGGGCGTAATAAGGCTCCAGATCCGCCAGCGTGATCGGCCAATCGAGCAGGTTGGCGCCGGGAACGCGCCCATAGGTGGTGGCGGTCTTCAACTCGTGTTCCTGAAGCCGCAGCGAGGCGCCGGCCCAATGGGTGGTTGAGCCGCCGACGGATTTGACGATCCAGGCCGGCAGGTTGGGGAAATCCTTGTGCACGCGCCAATCGCCGGAGGTGGTGCGCATGTCCTTCCAGGCCAGTTGGCCGAAGCTCTCCCATTCGTCGTTGACGAAATCGGTGTATTCGGTGCGCGGCCCCGCCTCCAGGATCACCGCCTTGACGCCCTTCTGCGCGAGTTCGTTGCCGAGCGTGCCGCCGCCCGCGCCCGAACCCACGATGACGACGACGCTGTCGTCGTTCTGATCGAATTTCGCGCTCATGTCGTTTCCCCGAAATTATGTTGTTTGTTGAGGCTCACAGCCAGTCGATGTCGTCGAAGCCGCGATGCAGGTAGCCGCCCTTGGAATAGGATTCGCCCTCGTAGCCGAAGATCGGCCACAGATCATGGTTGTTGTAGAGCGAGACGACGAGGCCGCCGCGAATGGTCTGGAACATCGGATCGTGGCTCATCGCGCGCAGCACGGCGACGCGCTCGGCCTCCCAACCAAGCCCGGCATAGCCGCCGGCGCCGGCCGCGCCGTCGAGCGCGGCGACGAAAGCCTCGGTCGCGGCCTTGGCGGCGGGATCCTTGGCGGCGCTGTCGTCATAGGATTTCATCGCCACGGCGTAGAAGCGATCCGGCACTTTATCGTGGGGATAGATGTCGCGCGCCACCAGGATCAGCGTCTTCATCGTCTGCGGCTTCAGGCCCTTGACCTCCAAGCCCCAGGCCTCGGAAGCGTTGATGAGCGCGCCCGCCGGCGTTATGGCGATGGCGGCGACGCCGAGCGCCGAACGTTGCAGAAAGGCGCGTCGCGACACGGCGCCGTGATCTTCGCCCACTTTGAGCTTCATGATGTTTCCTCCTTTGATATTTTGTTTGGCCGGCTTGGCGCCGGCCTTCAGTGATAGCGGCCGTGGCGTTGCAGCACTTCGATTTTGTAGCCGTCGGGGTCCTCGACGAAGAAGAAGCGCGCGATGAGCTTGCCGTCGCGCTCGAAGGCGACGATCTTTCGCGGCCGCAGACCGGCGGCCTCGAAGCGCGCGTGTTCGGCGTCGAGATTATCGACCACGAAAGCGATGTGGCCGTAGCCGTCGCCCAGTTGATAGGGCTCGGCGCGGCCTTTGTTGATCGTCAGCTCCAGCTCGAACGGAGCCTCGTCGTTGACGAGATAGACCAGCGTGAATTCGGGAAAATCGAGCCGGTCGGCGATCCGCAGGCCGAAGGCCTGCTCATAGAAAGCCAGCGACCGCGCCTCGTCGAGCACGCGGATCATCGCATGTATCGCCTTCGCCATCGCGCCGCCTTTTCGCCCGCGGGCCGGTCCCGGAGCGGAATGGCGATCATCTTATGCGGGGCGCGCCGGGCCGGGTGTTATATCCCTACTACAAATCACGCCGCGCGCGCCGGCGCGCCAGCGCGGCGGGCGCGCCCGTCCTCGACCGCGACCAGACAAATGCAGCGCAGATGCGAGGTGAAATTGGCGACCTCGCCCCAGACTTGCAGCACCTCGCTATGCAGCGTCGAGATGAAGCGCGGCACGCTCATGCCCTCGCCGGCCGCGATCTGTTCGAGGATGGCCCAGAAAATCGTCTCCAACCGGATGCTGGTGCTCTGGCCGTTCAGCCGGATCGAGCGCGTTTCGAAGGCGTAGCTCTCGGGCGATTGGCTTGCAAAAAGGTGGCACATATTCCCTCCCTCCGCCGGCGTCATCCCGGCTTTGCCCAGCCAGAGTGCGGCTGAATTCGGAATTCTGTCAAATCGACCTTCCGGCGAAGGAATCGCTTTCAGAAAATCTCCGGCTCCGGCACGGCGGCGCCGAAATCGGTGCGCAGGAAGTCGAAATCGCAGCCGCTCTCGGCCTGCTCGATATGGCGCGAGAACATCCAGCCATAGCCGCGCTCGAAGCGAGGCTTGGGCGGCGTCCAGGCTTCGCGGCGGGCGGCCATTTCCTCGTCCGAGATTTCGACATTGAGCGTGCGCGCCGGCACGTCGAGCGTGATGCGGTCGCCGGTGCGCACCAGGGCCAGCGGGC
>JAJYDD010000132.1 GCA_021777795.1 Pseudomonadota bacterium
GTGGACGATGGCGTCGCCGGCGTCGATCAGCACCCAGTCGTTGTTGGGCTGCCCCTCGACGCGCGGCGTTTTCAACCCCGCGTCGCGGCAGGCCTTGACGACCTTGTCGGCGATGGCGCCGACATGGGTGGTGGATCGGCCGGTGGCGATCATCATGAAATCGGCCAGCGTCGTGCGGCCGATGAGGTCGATGGCGACGACGTCCTCCGCCTTCGCGTCCTCCAGACAGCCCAACACCAGTTTGGCGAGCCCGCCTTGCAAGGGCGAGGGCGGCGCGGCGGGCGCAGCGCGTTTCGCACGAGGGCGTTTCGGGGCGGTCGGGGCGTCCTGCGTGAGGCTCAGCGGCGGATCCTTTCGATGAAATCAGGTTACGGGAACCAACATGAGCGCAACGCGCGCCATTTTCAAGCCAGTTGCGCGCCGCCTCAGCGCGATCCGAGATATTGATCGTCGCTCACCGGCTCCATCCACTCGACCGCCTTGCCGTCGAGCGATTCCTGGATGGCGATATGGTTCATGGCGGTCGCCGGCGCCGCGCCGTGCCAATGGCGCTCGCCGGGCGCGAATTGCACGACGTCGCCGGGCCCGATCTCCTCGACGCCCTCGCCCTCGCGCTGCACGCGCCCGACGCCGGAGACGACGACGAGCGTCTGGCCGAGCGGGTGGGTGTGCCAGTTGGTGCGCGCGCCGGGCTCGAAGGTGACGAGATTGCCCGCCGCGCGGCCGGGCGCGGCGACGGGAAACAGCGGGTCGATGCGCACGGTTCCGGTGAACCAGTCGGCCGGACCCTTGCCCGAGGGGCGCGATCCGTTGCGGAAGATGTGCATGAGCGGCTCCGGGGTTGCAAGGGAGTGGTAGCGGCGGCGGGAGCGAGCCGCAAGGGCGCCGCTATTCCCACTTCCCCGTCACCGCAAACGCCTCCTCAGCCCCCGGCCACGGCGGCATGGTCACGGCGACGAAGCTCAAACCCTGCGCCCCCGCGCGAAACTGGAAATGCGTCCCGAGCGGGATCGTCAGCGCGACCCCAGGCGCCGCCGCCGTCACGCTCTCCTCCTCGCCGAGCTTGCGCCAGACCTCGCCGCTTCCGGCGACGACGTACCAGATCTCCTCGACCGTGCGATGCGCCACCGGCGCCGACACCCCCTGCGGGCCAAGCGTGAAATGCGCGAAGCTGCCGCCCTTCAACGCCGCCAGCAGCCGCACCTCGCTGCCGTCCGGCGCATGGGCGTCGGGCTCGGCCGCCAGCGTCTTGGTCTGCAACATGCCCCCTCCTTCACACCGGAACGCGCAGGCTCGCGCGCAAGCCGCCGAGGGGGCTGTCGCCGAGCCAGACCTCGCCGCCATGCGAGCGGGCGATGTCGCGGGCTATCGACAGGCCGAGGCCGGAGCCGCTCTGGTCCTGGTTGCGCGCCTCGTCGAGCCGGAAAAACGGCCGGAACACGTCGTCGCGGCGCTCGGCCGGCACGCCCGGCCCGTCGTCGTCGACATGGACGACGACGAAGCGGCCCTCGCGCGACGCCGAAATCTCCGCCCGCCGGCTGTAGCGCTGGGCGTTGCCGACGAGATTGGCCAGGCACCGCTTGATCGCCAGCGGCCGCACCTTCACGTTGAGGTCGCCCTTGGCGGAAAGTCCGACCGGCCCGCCGTGGCGCTCTGCGGCGGCCCGCAATTCCTCCAGAAGCTCGGCCAGATCGGTCGGCGCGGCGGCCTCCGCGCTGTCGCCGCGCGCGAAGGCCAGATAGCCTTCGAGCATGCCCTGCATCTCGTCGACGTCCTTTTCGAGGTCCTGCGCTTCCGGCGTCGTCTCCAGCATCGCCAGCGACAGGCGAAAGCGGGTGAGGATGGTTTTCAGGTCGTGGCTGACGCCGCTCAGCATCGCCGTGCGCTGTTCGTTGGCGCGCTCGATGCGGCGCTTCATCTCGACGAAGGCGTAGCCGGCCTGGCGCACCTCGCGCGCGCCGCGCGGCTGGAACTCGTGGAACCGCCCCTTGCCGAAATCCTCGGCCGCGTTGGCGAGCCTGAGAATGGGCCGGATCTGGTTGCGCAGGAATAGGATCGCCACCGCGGTCAGCACCAGCGAGGCGCCGAGCATCCAGAAGATGAACACATGCACATTGGCGTCATAGCCCAGCGACCGCTTGGTGATGAAGCGCACGACGCCGAAGCCGAGATCGACTCTGATCTCCATCAGCCCGGACTTGCCGACGGTGTCGACCCAGATCGGATATTTGAGCTGATTGCTCAGTTCCTTGGGCAAAGCGCGGGTCAGGGGATCGAGCCAGTCGAAGAACCGGCGCGGCAGGCGCGGCGGCAGCGGCCCCGGCGGCATCAGGTCGACGCTCATGCGGAAGCGCTCGGAGGCGATCTCGCGCAATCGGTGATCGTCGGCGCCGAGCGGCAGACCGCGATAGAGATCGACCACCGCGCCGACATCGCGCGCCACCGCGTTCGACAGCCGGTGCGTGACGAGATCCCAATGGCGCTGCATGAACAGATAGGCCACGCCCGTCTGCAACAGCACCATCGGCAGGATGACGATCAGCAGCGAGCGGGCGTAAAGCCCCTTCGGGAACAGATCGGCCACCGCCCGCGCGCCGCGCCGCCACAGCCCGCGCCCGTATCCCAGGCTGGCGCGCGCGCCGATCGCGGTCATGAGTCGGCCACCAGCTTATAGCCCGCCCCGCGCGCGGTCTGGAGATAGAGCGGATTGGCGGGATCGGTCTCCAGCTTGCGACGCAGCCGGTTGATCTGCACGTCGATGGTGCGCTCCTGGCCGCCGCCGCCGGCCAGCGCCTCGCGCGAGACGCTGACATTGGGCGTCGCGCCGAGCAGGCGCAGGATCTCGCGCTCGCGCTCGGTCAGCCGCACCATCTCCTCGCCGCGCCTCAGTTCCCCGCGCTCGGCCAGGAAGACGAACGGGCCGAAGCGCAAAGCCGGCTCGTCGGCGCTCGCCGCCGGCGCCGGGGCGCGGGTGCGGCGCAGGATCGAGCCGATGCGTAGCAGCAATTCCTTGGGCTCGTAGGGTTTGGCCAGATAATCGTCGACGCCCGCCTCCAGGCCGCGCACGCGGTCGATGGCCTCGGCGCGGGCGGTCAGCATGAGGATCGGGATATCGGAGGTCTCGCGCAGCGCCTCGGCGAAGTCGAAGCCATTCTCGCCCGGCATCATCACATCGAGCACGATGATCTCGAACGACAGGCTCGAAAGCCGCGCCCGCGCCTCCGAGGCCGAGGCGACGGCGGTGACGCGATAGCCGTTGCGGCCGAGATAGGAGGCGACGAGATGGCGCAAGCGGCGGTCGTCGTCGACCACCAGCACATGCGGCGCGTCGTCCGGCAGGCCGGGATCGGGCGCGAGGGATAAAGGTTCGACGGGCATAGGCTCAGTTCCTCGCGTCGGCTCAGGTCCTCGCGTCGGCTTGCGGCGCGTCGATCAGCGCCAGCACCCGCGCCCGCGCCTGGCGGTCGATCATCTCCAAGAGGAACGCCGCCGCGTCGCTCTTGGCGTCGGGCCCGAGGGCGCGCATCGCGGCGGCCAGCCGGCCAGTTTGCGCGCGCGCCAGCTTGAGGGCGAGTTCGCCGCCCTTGGCGGTGGCGTGCAGGCGCCGCTGCCTGCGGTCCTCGGCGCCCGCGCGCGCCTCGATGAAATCCTGCGCGATCAACGCCTTCAGCACGCGGTTGAGGCTCTGCTTGGTGATGGCGAGAATGTCGAGCAGTTCGGCGATCGTCAATCCCGGATGGCGGGCGACGAAGTGCAGCACGCGATGATGGGCGCGCCCGAACCCGTAATCCTCCAGAAGCCGGTCGGCGTCGCCGACGAAATCGCGATAGGCGAAATAGAGCAGTTCGATCATGTCGTACATCGGCGCCGGATCGGCGCCGGCGGACGGCTCTTCCAGGATTCGCATGTCTTCTTGGATTCGCATGCGGGTCTCTCGTCAGGCCGCGGCCGCCCGCTCCATCAGCGCGCGGGCGCGTGCCACGTGCTGGGACCACGAGAGCGGCCGGTAGGCGGCGATCTTTTCCAGCTTCTGGCGGCGAAAATCGGACTCATCGTCCATCAAAGCCTCGATCGCGCCGACCCAGGCCGGCCCGTCGATGGAGTCGGCGAAGACGGCGTAATCCTCGCCGACCTCGCGATGGGCGGCGATGTCGGAGACGATGGCCGGCGCGCCGACCGCCAGGCACTCCACCACCGGCAGTCCAAAGCCCTCGGCGAAGGAGGGGGCGACGAGCGCCGCCGAATCCGCCATCAGCCGCGCCAGCCCGGCGTCGGTGAGGTCGGAGGCCTCGGCTAGGAACGGCGCGAGCTGGCGCGAGCGTTCGAGCACGTCGACGATGTTCTCGTTCTCCCAGCCGCGCCGCCCGGCGATGACGAGCCGTGGCGCGCGCGCGCCGTGGCGCTCGACCAGCCGGCGCCAGACCGCGAGCAGAAACAACAGGTTCTTTCGCGGCTCGATGGTGCCGACATAGACGAAATAGGGGATGGCCGGGCGCCGGGGCGGCCGGGCGGGGCGCGCGAAGGCGTCGTCGACCGCCAACGGCACGATCTCGATTTCGGGCGCGCGCAGACCGCGTTCGCGCAGCGATGTTTCGACCGCACGGCGCGAATCTTGCGAGTTGACGATCGACATCGTCGCATAGGCGGAGACGGTGGCGAGGCGGTCGAGGTGGCGCTGATAGGCCCCGGGGGAGCAGAATTCGGGGAATTCGACGGGGATGGCGTCGTGAAGGAAGAAGGTCGAGCGCATGCCGGCCTCGGCGAGCCAGCGGAACCGCTGCGGCTTGTCGAGCTGGGCGTGCGAGCAATGGAAGAACATTTTCGGCGCCCCTTCAGAGCGCAGGATGCGGCGCGACAGCCGCGTCTCGGCGCGCAGAATGTCGCGCAGGGGGAAGAAATCCGCCTGCTCCATCCACGCCGGCCAGCCCTTCTCAGCCCGAAAGCGCATCGGCTTGACCGCCTCGCCGTCCAGCGGCCGGTCGAGCCATCGCCGCAGCGCGCCGAAGACGCGATCATCGTCAGCCGTCGCGTCGAGCCGCCAGGCGCGCTCGACGCGGGCGAGGATGTCGCGCGCGCGCTCGGCGCGGATGGCGCCGGAAAACACCGGCGCGGTGAACACGCAGACCGTGGCGGGATCGTCTATCATCTGCTTGGCGTAGGCGAATTCGACGCGGTCGATGCCTGTGGGGCCGCTGCGGAAGATGCGGGTGGCGAGCCGCGTGATGTCGAGAAAGAAATTCATGCGCGAAAATCCGCCGGCCGCCCCGCGCGCGCCAGCCGCGCCGTTCATGGTGCATCGCGAGGCGTTTGTAAAATGCCGCGCGGCGCGCGGTCTTGTTCCGGAGCGAATTACAAGTTGCAATCCGTCAACCATTGTTTAACTTTCGCCATCTTTTCTATTGATTCGCCGCAAGATCTGGTGCGCGCGCCGATTTCGCCGCAATTGGCTGCCTATGGTTAGCGAACTTGCCCCGCCGGTTGGCTTGGGGTATTTCTTGGCTTGAGAGCGGGGGTGCGACAGCCAATGTCGATCTTTCTTTTCATAGGCGCCCCATTTGGACCGTTTTTCCGCAGGTTAGCGCAGGAAATCGAGGTTGCCGGGGGCCAAGTCTATCGCACCGTCTGCGAGGGCGGCGAATATTTGGAGACGCCGGCGGCGTGCCGGATCGTCTATCGCCGCCGCGACGGCGACTGGAAGCGTTTCATCCGGGGCGTGGTGCGGCGCAAAAAAATCGACGCGGTCATAACATTTAACGACACGCTGCCGCGCAACCGCAGCGCGCTGGAAGTGGCCGACGAGTTCGGCCTGCACAGCTTCGTCCTGGAGAACGGCTACCTGCGCCCGCACTGGGTCACGCTGGAGCGCGACGGCGTCAACGGCTTCTCGCGCCTGCCGCGCGACCCCCAGGTCTATCTCGAAGCGCGCCAGGGCGCGGCCGAGCCAGCCGACGACCGTCATTTCCCGGCCGGCCTGAAGCCGCACGTCAACCACACCATCTCGCACTTCCTGGCCGCCATCGCCTTCAAGCCCGTGCTGGGGTTCGACGCCAATTATTACGGCGATTCCGTCTATCGTCAGGGCTTTGGCTATGTGCGCGAATATCTGTGGCGCATGACCCACGACGAGAGCCCCGCGCTCGCCCGCGCGCTGGAACTCGCCGACGAGGGCCGCAAGGTGTTCCTGGCTCTGTTGCAGAAGCCCGGCGACGCGCAACTCGTCGTCCATTCCCGCCACGGCGGCAACGCCGCCTTCGTCGAGGAGTTGATCTCCTCCTTCGCCGCCGACGCGCCGGCCGACGCCATCCTCGTCGTCAAGCAGCATCCGCTCGACTATGGCGTTGAGCGCACGCCGGCGCGGGTGGCGGCGCTAATCGAGCGCCACGGCCTCGCCGACCGCGTGTTTTTCCTGCGCAAGACCAGCATCGACAAGATCATGGCGCGCGCCCACGCGGTGGTGACGATCAATTCCACCGCAGGTCTGGCCGCCATCATCGAACGCAAGCCGGTGCTGTGCGTCGGCCGGGCGTTCTACAACATCCCCGGCCTCACCAGCGCCGCGCCGCTGTCGCGCTTCTGGCGCGAGGCGACGCCGCCTTCCTCCGACCTCGTCGAGGGGTTCATCGCCTTTCTGAAGAGCACGTCGCAGTTCAACGGCGGCTTCCACACCGCCGAAGGGCGCGAGATTCTCGTGCCGTTGCTGTGTCAGAGGCTGATCGAGGGCGTGCGGCTCGCGCCCAAGGCGACGAGCGAGGCGGCTAAGCGCGTCGGCTATGCCGAGCGCCACCGCCTTACCGCGCCGCGGCTGGGAACCGCCGTCGCGCGCTAGCCCGGCCGCCCCTTCATCGCCTCGGCTAGTTTCGCGCCGAGGCCGCCAAGCCCCGCCGGCTCCGGCTTGCGCTGCGGCGCCCGCTCGTTGCGGCCCGCCGGGACATGCCCCGTCGGCGCGCCCGGCTGCATCTCGCCCGAGCGCATCGTCAGCGCGATGCGTTTGCGCGCGGCGTCGACCTCGACGACGCGCACCTTCACCACATCGCCGGCCTTCACCACCTCGCGCGGATCCTTGACGAAGCGGTCGGCGAGTTGGCTGACGTGGACGAGCCCGTCCTGATGCACGCCGATATCGACGAAGGCCCCGAAGGCCGCGACATTGGTGACGGTCCCTTCGAGCCGCATCCCGGGCCGCAGATCCTTGATGTCCTCGATCCCGTCGGCGAAGGTCGCGGTCTTGAACTCCGGGCGCGGGTCGCGGCCGGGCTTCTCCAGTTCCAAGAGGATGTCGCGCACCGTGGGCAGCCCGAAGGTCTCGTCGACGAAGGCCTTGGGGTCGAGCTTCTTCAGCGCCGCCTTGTCGCCCATCAGCGCCCGCAGGTCGCGCCCGCAGGCGGCGACGATCTTTTTGGCGACGGTGTAAGCCTCGGGGTGGACGGCGGAGGCGTCGAGCGGCTCGACGCCGTCGCGGATGCGCAGGAAGCCCGCGCATTGCTGGAACGCGCGCGGACCGAGGCGATTGACCTTCATCAGCGCCTTGCGGCTGTCGAACGGCCCGTTGGCGTCGCGATGGGCGACGATGGCCTCCGCCAGCGACGCGCCCAAGCCGGATACGCGCGCCAGCAGCGCCGAGGACGCCGTGTTGAGGTCGACGCCGACGGCGTTGACCGCATCCTCGACGACGCCATCGAGCGAGCGGCTCAGTTTGAACTGATCGACGTCGTGCTGGTACTGGCCGACGCCGATCGACTTCGGCTCGATCTTCACCAACTCGGCGAGCGGGTCTTGCAGGCGCCGCGCGATCGAGGCCGCGCCGCGCAAGGACACGTCGAGGTCCGGAAATTCCGCCGCCGCCAGCGCCGAGGCGGAATAGACCGAGGCGCCGGCCTCGCTGACGATCACCTTCGTCGGCTTGGCGCCCGGCAATTGGGCCAGCATGTCGGCGACCAACCGCTCGGTCTCGCGGCTCGCCGTGCCATTGCCGATGGCGATCAGCTCGATTTTGTGGCGCGCGATCAGCGCCGCCAACTCGGCTTGCGTGCCTCTGAGGTCGTTGCGCGGCGGGAACGGATAGACCGTCGTCGTCGCCACCACCTTGCCGGTGGCGTCGATGGCGGCGACTTTTACGCCGGTGCGGATGCCGGGATCGAGGCCGAGCGTCGGGCGCGCGCCGGCGGGCGCGGCGAGCAGCAGATCCTTGAGGTTGTGGGCGAACACCTTGATCGCCTCCTCCTCGGCGCGCTCGCGCAATTCGCTCATCAGGTCGAGCGACAGCGACGTCGAGAGTTTCACCCGCCACGTCCAGCGCGCGACGTCGCGCAAATAGGCGTCGCCGGGGGCGGCCGAGGTCGCCTCATAGGCCTGCGCAATCATGCTCTCGACCGTTTTCGGCCCGGTCTCCTCGGCGTCGACTTCGAGGTCGAGGGTCAGAAAACCTTCGTTACGGCCGCGCAGCATCGCCAACGCCCGGTGGCTCGGCACATGGGCCCAGCGCTCGAAATGGTCGAAATAATCGGAGAATTTCGCGCCGGCCTCCTGCTTGCCGTCCTCGACCTTGGCGCGCAGCACGGCCTTGTCGCGCATATAGGCGCGCAGGCGGCCGACGAGATCGGCGTTGACGGCGAAGCTTTCGGAGAGAATGTCGCGCGCGCCGTCGAGCGCGGCCTTCACGTCGGCGATTTCGCCGGTCACATAAGGTACTGCGAGTTCCGCAGGCGCCGCCTTGCGGTCGGCCAGGATCGCCTCGGCCAGCGGCCCGAGGCCGCGCTCGCGGGCGATGTCGGCCTTGGTGCGGCGCTTCGGCTTATAGGGGAGATAGAGGTCTTCGAGATCGGCCTTGCTGGCGGCCTTGCCGATCTCGGCCTCCAGCGCCTCGCTCAGCTTGCCCTGCGAACGGATGGAATCGAGGATCGCGGCGCGCCTACTCTCCAACTCGCGCAGATAGATGAGCCGCTCGGCCAGCGTGCGCAACTGTGTGTCGTCGAGGCCGCCGGTCGCCTCCTTGCGGTAGCGGGCGATGAACGGCACCGTCGAGCCGTCGTCGATGAGGGCGATGGCGGCTTGCGCCTGCTCCGGGCGGGCCGCGATCTCGGCGGCGATGCGGGCGGCCAGGCCAGAGGTTAAGCGGCGGGTGTCGTCAGCCATGTTTTCCACTGTGGTTTGCGAATCGGCGCCGAATGTAATCAGGCGCGGTGGCGCGGGCGAGTGTGGCGCAAATGCCGCAGCGTCGCTGATTCGCGGAGGCTGGCGGCGCGAACACGTTAACGGAGTCGACATCGGCGCCCCACCCGTGGTGAAATCACGGCGATTTTTAGTGTTGCGCGTTCTCATTTTCATTTGAGGGGTAGCGTTATGTCGAGACGCTGGGCGGCAGCCTTGGGGGGCGCGCTTGTGTTAGCGGCGCTTTGCGCCCCGGCTCAAGCCGCGCAGCAGAACATCGGCGCCACGCAAACCGTCAAAAACCA
>JAJYDD010000133.1 GCA_021777795.1 Pseudomonadota bacterium
CTCGCGGGCTTTCTTGCGACCGACGGCGTCGTCGGGCAGGTGCAGCCGGTGCAGGCCAACGTGCGCTTCCCCGCTTCCGTCGAGGCGGCGGTCGAGGGCGCCGAGGTCGTGGTCAACGTCTCCGGCATCAAGCGCGAGGCGGGGCGGCAGGGTTTTGAATCCGTTCACGCCTATGGCTCGGAGGCGATCGCGCGCGCCGCCAAGGCCGCCGGCGCGCGGGCGCTCGTGCATGTGTCGGGCCTCGGGGCGGACGCCGGTTCGGCCAACCGGTATATCGCCAGCAAGGGCCACGGCGAGCAGGCCACGCGCGCCGCCTTCCCGGAAGCGACGATCCTGCGGCCGTCCGTCGTGTTCGGCGCCGAGGACGAATTCTTCAACCGCTTCGCCGATCTCGCGCGGTTCATGCCGGTGATGCCAGCCTTCGCCGAGGGCAAGGCGCGGTTGCAACCCGTCTTTGTCGGCGACGTCGCGCTGGCTGTGGCCAAGGCGCTCGACGCGACGTTGGCCCCCGGCGCCGTCTACGAATTGGGCGGCCCCGAGACGATGACGCTCATCGAGGCGATGCGGCTGGCGATGCGCTTCGCCGAGCGCCGCCGCCCTATAGCGCCGATTCCGTTCGGCCTGTCGCGGACCATGGCGCGCGCGACGGAGATCGCCAGCGCACTCTCGCTCGGGCTGTTCCCGGAGATTTTAACCACCACCCGCGACCAGATCGACCTGCTCGCCGACGACAATGTCGTCTCCGCCGCCGCTACGGCCGAGGGCCGCACGTTTCAAGGCCTTGGCATAGCGCCGCGCGGCTGCGAGGCGATCCTGCCGCTCTATCTCACGCGCTACCGCAAGACGGGCCAGTTCGCCTCCAATCGCTTCGCTTGAGGCGCGGCCTTCCCGGCGCGCGGACATCCGTGTTAAGGGGCGGCGCGAGGGGAAAAGTGATCGCGATGAATCGACACGAGAAGCCCGCCAGCGCCCCAGAGGCCAGGGTGCAATATCTGGACGGCGAATACCGCGTCCTGCGTCCCGGCCTCTACGTCGTCTGTGCGGTGACGGGGTTGCCGATTGCGCTGGAGGATCTGCGCTATTGGAGCGTCGACCGGCAGGAAGCCTACGCGACGCCGGAGGCTTCGATGCAGCGCATCCTGCAAAGCCGCCCGGCCGACTGACGCGACCTTCAAACGGATATTCCTGGATCGTCCGCAACGGCGCCCTTTCGCGCCTGACCTCAGCGGGGGCGCCCGTCCCCACGTGGCCAGACCCTTGTTCGCGAAGAAGGGCGGGTCCGAAAGCGACAAATGAACGAAGGGCCTCGACATCTGCTTGGCGCGATGGGTCTTGCGGCAGGCCGACGCGAAAAGGGGCGTGACAAGCGCGTAAAATCGGTCAATGTGTCGGCGGAAAAGAAAAAGCGACATAGGGATCGATGACGCCTGGGGAAGCAGCGAACGGCGCAAGGCCGGGGACGCCGGTTGGCGTTTTGTTGGGCGTCGAGGGCGTAACGGTGCGCTTCGGCGGCGTAACGGCGCTCGACGATGTGCGGTTCGAGGTGGGGACGCGCGAAATCTGCGGCCTCATCGGCCCCAATGGCGCCGGCAAGACCACCTTGTTCAACTGCATTTCGCGGCTGTACGAGCCCAGCGTCGGCGACATCTCCTTCGAGGGCCGGCCGCTGTCGCGTGTGCCGCGCTGCGAGGTCGCCAAGCTCGGCGTCGCCCGCACTTTTCAGAATTTGGCGCTGTTCTCCACCATGACGGTGCGCCAGAACGTGCGCGTCGGCGCCCACGCCTTCGCGCGCGCCAGTTTTCTGGCCGAGGCGCTGGCCATGCCCGGCGCCCGGCGCGCCGAGCGTGAGATCGCCGAGCTCGCCGATAGCCTGATCGAGGAATGTCGGTTGCAGGGCGTCGCGGACCGGTTGGTCGGCGAACTGCCTTTCGGCGTCAGGAAGCGAGTGGAGCTTGCCCGCGCGCTCGCGATATCGCCGAAGCTGCTGCTGCTCGACGAGCCCGCCGCCGGCCTCAATCACGAGGAGGTTGACGCGCTGGCTTCCGAAATCGTGTCGCTTCGCGAGCGGCGCGCCTTGAGCGTGCTGTTGGTCGAGCATCACATGAATCTGGTCATGCGCGTTTCCGATCAGGTCGTCGCACTCGATTTCGGCAAGCTGATAGCCAAGGGGACGCCGGCGGCGGTGCGCGCGCATCCCGACGTCATCCGCGCTTATCTTGGGAGCGCGGCATGAGCGCGATCCTCGCCGCCCGGGGCCTGAAGGCGTTTTACGGCCAGATCGAGGCGCTGCACGGCGTCGATTTCGAGGTCGAGGAGGGCGGCGTCACCGCGCTGCTCGGCGCCAATGGCGCGGGCAAGACGACGACGCTGCGCGCGATCAGCGCGATGATCCGCCGCGAGGGCAACCTCGAATTCCGCGGCAAGCGCATGACCGCGCGCGCTCCGGAGGATGTCGCGCGTCTCGGCGTCGCCCATGTGCCCGACGGGCGCGGCACCTTCACCGATCTCACAGTGGAGGAGAATCTGCGCCTGGGCGCCTATGTCCGACGCGACCGGGCGGCGGTGAAGGCCGATTTCCAGCGCATCTTCGGCTATTTTCCACGGCTGGCCGAGCGCATCCACCAGCAGGCCGGCACGTTGTCGGGCGGCGAGCAGCAGATGCTGGCGATTTCGCGCGCGCTGCTGCTCAAGCCTAGCCTGCTGCTGCTCGACGAGCCGTCTTTCGGCCTGGCGCCGCTGGTGGTGGCCGAGATCTTTCGCATCCTGCGCGCCATCAACGAGAGCGAGGGCGTCAGCATTCTCATCGTCGAGCAGAACGCCAATCTGGCGTTGGATCTGGCGACGCGCGCCTATCTCTTGGAAACCGGCCGCGTCGTCGTCGGGGGCGCTGCGAGCGCGATTCGCGCCGACGATTCCGTGCGCCGCGCTTATCTCGGCTACTGAGGGGGGATATGGTCGAGCTCTTTCATCAACTTGCATCAGGCCTTGCGCTGGGCGGCGTCTACGCCATCACCGCGTTGGCGCTGGTGATGATCTTCCAGGCGACCCAGCTCGTGAATTTCGCGCAAGGCGAAATGGCGATGTTCTCGACCTATATCGCCTGGTGGCTGATGCAAAACGGCTGGGATTACTGGCAGGCCTTCGGCGTCACCGTCGTGTTCTCCTTCGTCGGCGGCGTCGTCATCGAGCGCGTCGTGGTGCGCCCGTTCGCGCAGGCGCCGGTGCTGGCCTCGGTGATCGTGTTCATCGGCCTCAGTTTCATCTTCAACGCGCTGGCCGGCTTCTTCTTCGGCTATTCCGTGCAGAGCTTCGACACGCCGTTCGATGGCCGCCCGTGGTTCGGCAACAAGTTCATGTCGGCGCATGAATCGGGCTCGGTCGTCGTTTCGCTGGTCGTGTTGGCGCTGGTGTTCGCGTTCTTTCGCTTCACGCCGCTGGGTCTGGCCATGCGCGCGGCGGCGCAGAACCCGGCCTCGGCGCGGCTGGTCGGCGTGCGCGTCGGCTGGATGCTGGCGTTGGGCTGGGGTCTCGCCGCCGCGATCGGGGCTGTCGCGGGGATGATGGCGGCGCCCATTGTCTATCTCGATCCCAACATGATGGGCGGCATCCTGCTTTACGCCTTCGCCGGCGCGGTGCTCGGCGGCATCGACAATCCCTGGGGCGCCGTGTTCGGCGGCTTCACGGTCGGCATCGCCGAGAACCTGCTTGGCGCCTATGTAGTGGGCGAGGAGGTCAAGCTTTCGGTCGCCCTCATCATCATCATCGGCGTGCTGGTCGCCAAGCCCTCGGGATTGTTCGGGCGTCGAATCGTGGCGAGGGTCTGATGGCGGTGCGTCTTGCTTGGGGCCTGGCGCTCGCCTTCGCGATCTCGTCGCCATTCTGGATGAGCGGCTATCATCTCTACCAGTTCAGCCAGGTGTTGATCTACGCCATCGCGCTGCTCGGCCTCAATCTGCTGACCGGCTATAACGGCCAGCTCTCGCTCGGTCACGGCGCCTTCTTCGCCATCGGCGGTTATGGCGCGGCGATTCTCATCGTTAAATTCGGGCTGCCATTCTGGCTGGCGATCCCCATCGCCAGCGCGGTTTGTTTCGTCGCCGGCTTCCTGTTTGGCTTTCCCGCGCTGCGCTTCGGCGGGCTCTATCTGGCGCTGGCGACTTTCGCGCTCGCGGTGGCGGCGCCGCAGTTGCTCGCCTTCAAGGGCATCGACTTCCTCACCGGCGGCTCGCAGGGCCTTCAGGTGCCCAAGCCCGGCGCCTTGCTCGGCTTGCCGATGACGACTGACCAGAGCGTGTTCTGGCTGTGTCTCATCGCCGCCGTCGCTCTGTTCGTCATTGCTGGCAATCTCGTGCGCGGGCGCTTCGGGCGGGCGCTCGTCGCCATCCGCGACCACCCGATCGCCGCGGAGTCGATGGGCGTCAACGCCGCGCTTTACAAGACCATCTGCTTCGGCGTCAGCGCCCTTTACGCCGGCGTCGCCGGCGGCCTCGACGCCGTCGCGGTCGGCTTCGTCTCGCCGGAGAGCTTTGGTTTGGCGCTGTCGCTCGCTTTTCTCGTCGGCATCGTCGTCGGCGGCCTGGCCTCGATCGGCGGCGTGCTGTTCGGCGCCTTGTTCATCGAGTTCGTGCCCAATTACGCCGACCAGCTCACCGTTTATTTCGGCGAGAACGCCAAGGCGCTCCCCGGCGCGGTCTATGGCCTGTTGATGATCCTCATGATGGCGGCAGCGCCGATGGGAATCGCCGGTCTCTTGCGGTCGCTGGCGCGCGCCAGCGGCCTTCGCTCTCAATAAGGAGGAAGCGACCATGATGAACAGACGACAGTTTCTGACCAGCGCCGCAGCCCTGGCGGCGGCCACGCAGGCGCGCGCCGACGACATGCCCGGAATCACCGCCAAAGAAATCAAGATCGGCCAGACCATGCCCTATAGTGGTCCGGCCTCGGCCTATGGCGTCATCGGCAAGACGGAAGCGGCCTATTTCAAGATGATAAACGCCCAGGGCGGCGTCAACGGCCGCATGGTCAACTTCATCTCGCTCGACGACGGCTATAGCCCGCCCAAGACGGTGGAGCAGACCCGCCGCCTGGTCGAGGAGGAGAAGGTCGCCTTCCTGTTCAACCCGCTCGGCACGCCGCCCAATCTCGCCATCCGCGATTATTGCAACAAGAACGGCGTGCCGCAATTGTATGTGGCCACCGGCGCCGCGACTTTCTCCGATCCCGCGCATTTCAAATGGACGCTCGGCCTGCAACCGAATTATCAGACGGAATCCGGCATCTTCGGCAAGCACATCTTGGCGACCAAGCCTAAGGCCAAGATCGCCGTGCTTTATCAGAACGACGGCTTCGGCAAGGATTATCTGATCGGGCTGAAGGCGGGCTTGGGCGCCGACCACGCGGGCATGATCGTCAAGGCGGCGTCTTACGAGACCTCGGAGCCGACGGTCGATTCTCAGGTGACCGAGCTTCAGGGCTCGGGCGCCGATGTGTTCCTCATCGCCGCGACGCCGAAATTCGCCGCGCAGGCGATCCGCAAGAGTTTCGATCTCGGCTGGGACGCGACGCGCTACGTCACCGACGTCTCGTTGTCGATCGCCACCGTTTTGAAGCCGGCGGGATTGGCGAAGGCCAAGGGGCTCATCACCGCCAATTACGGCAAGGACGCCAGCGACCCGCGCTGGAAGGACGACGCCGGCTTCAAGCAATACAAGGATTTCGTCGAAAAGCATATGAGCGCCAGAGACCTCGTCGATTCCAACGCGATCTATGGTTTCAACGCGGCCATCCTGATGGTCCATGTTCTCAAGCAATGCGGCAACGACCTCAGCCGCGCCAACATCCTCAAGCAGGCGACGAACATCGACGGACTTGAGTTGCCGATGCTGCTGCCGGGCATCAAAATCAACACCTCGCCGACCAATTACAGCCCGATCCGGCAAATGCAGCTTCAAAGCTTCAACGGTTCGAGCTGGGAGCTGTTCGGCGATATCCTGCAGGGTTGAAGCCCGTCAACACAAGAAAACTCAGGAGGAAACATGCTCGATCGACGTCAATTTCTCGCAGGGGCTGCGGCCTCGGCGACCGTCTTCTCGATTGGCCGCGCGCGCGCGGCCAATGCGCCGGGGATCACCGATAAGGAGATCAAAATCGGCCAGACCATGCCTTACAGCGGTCCGGCCTCGGCCTATGGCGTCATCGGCAAGACGGAGGCCGCCTATTTCAAGATGCTCAACGAGCAGGGCGGCGTGAACGGCCGCATGATCAACCTCGTCTCGCTCGACGACGCTTACAGCCCGCCCAAGACGGTCGAGCAGACGCGCCGGTTGGTCGAGGAGGAGAAGGTCGCCTTCCTGTTCCAATCGCTGGGCACGGCGCCCAATCTCGCCATCCGCGATTATTGCAACAAGAATAGGGTGCCGCAGCTCTTCATCTCCACCGGCGCCAGCGTGTTCTCCGATCCCGCCCATTACAAATGGACGATGGGCTACAACCCCAGCTACCGGACGGAAGCGCGTATCTACGCCAAGCACATCCTGCAAACGAAACCGAACGCCAAGATCGGCGTACTCTATCAGAACGACGGTTTCGGCAGGGATTATCTGTCGGGACTGAAGGACGTTCTAGGCGCCGCTCACGCCAGCATGATCGTCAAGGAGGCGTCCTACGAGACGAGCGAGCCGACGGTGGATTCCCAGGTGGTGAGCTTGCAAGGCTCAGGCGCGGATGTGCTGGTGATCGCCGCTACGCCGAAATTCGCGGCGCAGGCGATCCGCAAGTCCTACGATCTCGGCTTCAACGGCGTGCGCTACCTCAGCAACGTGTCGCCATCGATCGCGGCCGTGTTGAAGCCGGCCGGGCTTGAGAAGTCGAAGGGCCTCATCACCGCCTATTACGGCAAGGATCCGACCGATCCGCGCTGGAAGGACGGCGACGACATGAAAGGCTGGTTCGCCTTCTGCGACAAATATATGCGCCATTCGACGATCATCGACGCCAACGCCTCCTACGGATATGTCGTCGCCATGCTGATGGCGCATGTGCTCAAGCAATGCGGCAACGATCTGTCGCGCGAAAACATTCTCGCCCAGGCCGCCAATGTGAAGGATCTGCGGCTGCCGCTTATGCTGCCCGGCCAGGCGCTAAACACCTCGCCGACCAATTACAGCCCGATCCGGCAGATGCAGCTCGCTAATTTCGACGGCAAGAGCTGGCAATTGTTCGGTGAACTCATCGAGGGCTGACTCGCCGCTCCGGAGAAGTGAGGCCGATCGGCGCCTGCCGACCGGCCGCTTTTTTCAATTTCCGTAGTTATTGTTATTATAATAGTTGTTGTGATGGTGGTGATGATGATGACGCCGGTGGTTATAATAGCCACGGTGTCGGTAGTGATGATGATGATGATGGTGCATCGACAGGCCGTTGGGGCCGAGATAGAGGCCGTTCTGGGCGACTTCGACAGGTTCATTCTGATGCTGCGCCTGAAGCGCGCTCAGGGTCGCCACGGGATCGGCCACGGGGTCGAGCAATTCGGCGACTGAAGTCGGGTGATTAATGCTGTAAGCGGCGTTCGCTGGAGCGTTCGCACTCGCCGGGGTCGCGGCGGCGGCCCCAAGCGCCACAAGGAGGCCGAACGTCGTCTTTTCCATGATGTTTTTCTTTCCGGTAATGTACCGATAGACATACTCGCCACGGGCCATGCGGTTCCCGATTCTTTTCGTCATGCCCGCCGCTTTCGCCGCCAACGCATTTTGAGAGTTCATTTTTTCGGCCGAAAGGCGCAAATTCCGCTCTCACGCCCATGAACGAACAGGGGACGCCCGATGAGCGCAACGCCGGAAACCGCCGCCCACGAGCCCCGGCGCGGCCGTGAAGCGCGCCGCGCCGCCCGCGCCCGCACGGGCGCCGCCTCCGTGCCTTACATCACCCGCGCCATTCCGCTGACCGAGATGGTCAGCGAGGAGGGGCTGGCGCTCATCGAGGCCAACGCCGAGACCCTGTTGCAGGAAGTCGGCATCGAATTTCGCGATTACCCGGTGGCGCTCGAACGCTTCCGCCAGGCCGGCGCCGACATCAAGGGCGAGCGGGTGCGCTTCCCCAAGGGGCTGGCGCGAAAGCTGTGCGCGACGACGCCGCCCGTCTACACCCAGCACGCGCGCAACCCCGAGCGCAGCGTCGAGATCGGCGGCAAGGCGACGGTGTTCGCGCCCAATTACGGCTCGCCCTTCGTCCACGACCTCGACAAGGGTCGCCGCTATGGCACGATCGAGGATTTCCGTAATTTCGTGAAGCTCGCCTATATGTCGCCGTTCATCCACCATTCCGGCGGAACTTTGTGCGAGCCGGTGGATCTGCCCGTCAACAAGCGCCATCTGGAGATGGTCTACGCGCATATGCGCTATTCCGATAAGCCGTTCATGGGCTCGGTCACCCATCCCGAGCGCGCCCGCGACACGGTGGAGATGTGCGAGATCCTGTTCGGCAAGGATTTCGTCGACAGCCACACCGTCTGCACCAGCCTCATCAACGCCAATTCGCCGCTGGTTTGGGATTCCACCATGCTCGGCGCGGCGGAAGCCTATGCGAAGGCCAATCAGGCCTGCATCATCACGCCGTTCATCCTCTCGGGCGCGATGAGCCCGGTGACGGTCGCTGGCACCCTGACGCAAGTGCTGGCCGAGGTGATGGCGGGCACGGCGTTCTGCCAGTTGGCGCGGCCCGGCGCGCCGGTGATCTTCGGCACCTTCGTCTCCACGCTTTCCATGCAATCGGGCGCGCCGACCTTCGGCACGCCGGAGGCGGCGCTGGCGATCTATGGCGCGGGCCAGCTCGCCCGGCGCATGAACATGCCGTTCCGCACCGGCGGCTCGCTGTGCGCGTCGAAAGTTCCCGACGCGCAGGCGGCCTATGAGAGCGCGCAGACGCTGCTGCCGACGATGTTCGCGGGGACGAATTTCGTGCTCCACGCCGCCGGCTGGATGGAGGGCGGGTTGTCGGCGTCCTACGAGAAATTCGTGATGGATTTCGACCAGCTCGGCGCCATGCATGTGCTCGCCAAGGGCGTCGATCTCAGCGAAAACGGGCAGGCGATGGAGGCTTTCCACCAGGTCGAGCCCGGCGGGCACTTCCTCGGCTGCGCCCATACTCAGGCCAATTTCGAGACCGCCTTCTACCGCTCCAGCATCGCCGACAACAATTCGGTCGAGCAATGGATGGAGGAAGGCTCGAAGGACGCGGCGACCCGCGCCAATGCGGTGTGGAAAAAAATGCTCGCCGATTATGTCGCGCCGCCTATCGACGCTGGGGTCGATGAGGCGCTGCG
>JAJYDD010000134.1 GCA_021777795.1 Pseudomonadota bacterium
CGCGTCGCCGCCGCCGGAGAGGTAGATAGAGGTCGGTGAGGTCGGTGAGGTCGCTGAGGTCAGATTGACGACGCCATCCGAACCATAGATTGGGGCCGTGCCGCTCGTCGCGTTCAGATTGAGCGTCGCCCCGGCGCCGGCGAAGGCGACGTATCGATAGATCGTATATCCGGCTCCGAAGGTCACCACGCCGCCCGCGAGGTTGCCGGAGGCGCCGTCGATAAGGATGGGCGCGTTGATGGCCGTCGCCGATGCCGCCGCCTCGAACGTGACGGCGCCGCCCGCCTGAGCAATGACGCTCACCGCCGCGCTCGTACTTTGCGTTGCAAGGATATTGATGGAGGCGCCGCTCGCCGCCGAGATCGTGGTGGAGTTGTTTGCAATCAGGTAGAGCGCGTCGATGGTGAGGGTGCCGGGCCCGATGATCGCATCGCCGGCCTCGAGATCAAGTTCGGCGAGGGTGAGATTGCCGAGGTCGTCGAGGCTTACCTGGTTGGAGACATTCAAGGTTACCGCGAAATCGTCTTGCGGAACGCCGTTGCTCCAATTGGCTGCGACGCTCCAATCGTATTCGCCGTTATTGGCCTGAACGGCGGCGAGATCGGTGAGTGGCTGAGTCATCTGCCTTGCGCGTCCTTCTGTCCGCCGAATCGCGGCCGCGCTGAGGCTATCCGGGGCGACGATAAGCGTCTACCCGATATGAGGGAATTGAATAACAATTTCTACTTATTGGTGTGGCCGGGCCCGCCCTACCGCATATTCCCGGTATGTCCCAGCGAGTACCGCCCGGGTTGCGGCCAGACCGTCAGCCCATGCGGCATTCCGCCGACGGGGATCGTCTTCACCGAACCGTCCTCAGTGTTGAAGGCGTAGACGACGCCGTCGTAGCGGCCCGACAGCCACAGCCATTTGCCGTCGGCGCTGACATTGCCCATGTCGGGGCTGCCGCCGCCGGGGATGGTCCACCTGGCCTCGATCTTGCGTGTGGCGAAATCCATTACCGAGACGCTGCCCTCGCCATGCCGGACTCCGCCGAGATTATGGGTGCCGCGATTGGAAATGTAGAGCTTCTTGCCGTCTCGGCTGGGATAGAGTCCGTGCGTCCCGACGCCGGTGGGAATGAAGCCGGTCTCGACGAACTTGTCGCCGTCGATGACGATGAGCCCGTCGCCGAGCATGTCGGCGACAAAATAAGCCGAGCCGTCGGGCGCGACGCGGATGTCCTGCGGGATGTGCTTGGGGCTCAGTTGCAGCATCGCTTCGAGCTTGTGGTGGACGAGGTCGATCTTAGCGAGCTTGTCGTTGTATTCGCAGGTGAAAATGGCGTAGGAACCATCGGGCGAGAACTCGGCGTGGTTGATGCCGGCGCAGTCGGGCGTCACGATATAGGTCTGCAACGCCATCGTGTGAGGATCGCGGAATTCGAGCCGCCGCTTCGATTCCGCCACCAGGATCGCCGAGCGCCCGTCGGGCGTGAAATACATGTTGTAGGAGTCCGGCACCTCGATCGGCTTGCCGAGCTTGCCGGTCTTGGGGTCGATGGGCGCGACGTCGGCGTGGCCGCCGGTGTAGCTGATGTCGCCCGACACCCACAAAGTCTGCAAATCCCACGAGGGGACGATGTGTTGCGGGCTCGGGATCGCGCGATAACTATCGATCACCTTGAAGGTCGCGGGGTCGATCACATCGACATGGCCGGTGATGAGGTTCGGCGCATAAACGCGCGCCAGCGCCCCCGCCGTCGCCGGGCTGACGTCGCCGGCGGCGATGCCCGCATAGACGTTCTTGGGGTCGACCGGCGCCGGCATGGTGAGGTTGGCCGGCGGCAGAGCGACGGCCGGCGGGGCGAGCGCCGCGAAACGCGCTGCCGGGCGCGGCTTCCCACGCCGGACCGGACGATGCGGTCCCAACTCGTAGCGGGCGAGCGCGATGAATTCTTGCGGATCGCGGGCGACTTCCGGCGCGCCAAGACAGGGCGGCGGGCAGGGGCGAACGCCGCCGCACCAATCTGGAACGGTGAAGGATTGCGCGCCCTCGAGTCCAGCCAGACCCATAAGCGCCAAGGCCGCAGCGCCAGCCGCGCCGAGCCAAGCGCCACGCCCAAATCTGACCGTCAACGCGCGTGCCGCCTTTCCTGGAATGTCGCGGGAATGGAAAGCGACGCTATGACTCGGCCAAGATGACCAGGAGATGAACGACATCGCGGCCGCGCGGCTTAGGTTAAGAACACTGCAATCGTCACATTAAAAAATGTTCCCCAAGCCTGCTTTTTTCGATTTGTTGAGGTTAGATGGTAGGCTCCTGAAGGCTGCGCGGACGACCGGCCGGCGAGGGCGCAATAGGGCGCAAGAGTTCAACATGTCAGCGAAGTCGATTTTCTGGACCGTGATTGTCGTTGTCTTGGCCGGCGCCGCCTTCGCCATATATGCGCCGGACCGGATCGAGCCTTTGTCTCCGCAGGCCGCCGCGCTCGCCCGCCAGGCGCGGGCGCGCATTTTGCCGCCCGAGCCCGCCGCGACCGCGACCCAGGCCGAGGCGCCCGTGCCTGTCGACGCCGAGACGGCGGCGCGCAAGGATTTCACCGTCGTTCTGGAGAATCTCGGCCAGGTCGCCGCCTATAACACCGTGACGGTGAAGGCGCGGGTGGACGGCCAGATCATGCGCATCGCCTTCAAGGAAGGGCAGGCTGTGAAGGCGGGCGACCTCCTGGCCGAGATCGACCCGCGCCCGTTCCAGGCGACGCTCGACCAGGTCGAGGCGAAGAAGCGCCAGGACGAGGCCAATCTCTCCAACGCCAAGCTCGACCTCACGCGCTATTCGACGCTGGTCAAGCAGAACTTCGCCTCGCGCCAGCAATTCGACACCCAGAATTCGACGGTCAATCAACTCATCGCCCAGATCGCCGCCGATGCGGCAGCGATCGACGCCGCCAAGGTGCAACTCGGCTACACGCGGATCACCGCGCCGCTCACCGGCCGCGTCGGCTACCGGCTCATCGACCAGGGCAATATGGTGGCGGCGAGCCAGCAGACCGGCATCGTCGTCATCGACCAACTGCATCCGATCGCTGTGACCTTCCCCGCGCCCGAGGAGCAGGTTGGCGAGATCAACGCGCTGATGAAGCAGGGCGAGGCGAAAGTGACGGTCAAGACCACCGACGGCCAGCCACTTTCGACCGGCGTGCTGGAGGTGGTCGACAACCACATCGACACCGCGACGGGCACCGTGACGCTGAAGGCGCGCTTCGACAATACCGATGACAAGTTGTGGCCGGGCCTCGCGGTCATCGCCGATCTGACGCTTGGCGTCGACAAACAAGCCGTCGTCGTGCCGACCGCAGCCGTGCAGCATGGCGTCCAGGGCCTGTTCGTCTATGTGATCGGCGACGACAACAAAGTGAGCGTGCGCAAGGTTAAGGTCGCCCACGAAAACACGCGGGAGGCGGCGATCGCCGAAGGGCTGAGCGGCGGCGAGAAGATCGTCACCAACGGGCAGGCGCTGCTGCGGCCGGGCTCGCTCGTCGCCATCCAGACCGCCGATTCGCGGAGCTGACATGAAGGGCGGCTTCTCCGAAATCTTCATCCGTCGGCCGGTCGCCACCACGCTGCTGATGCTGGCGTTATTCCTGGTCGGCGTCGTCGCCTATCCGTTGCTTCCCGTCGCGCCGCTGCCGCAGATCGACTTCCCGACGATCACCGTCAGCGCCAGCTTCCCCGGCGCATCGCCGGAGACGATGGCGACCTCGGTCGCCCAGCCGCTGGAGCGCCAGTTCGCCCAAATCCCCGGCGTCTCGCAGATGACCTCGGTCAGTTCGCTCGGCGCCACCGCGATCACGCTGCAATTCGTGCTCGACCGCAACATCGACGCTGCCGCAAACGACGTGCAGGGCGCGATCAACGCGGCGGGCGGGCAACTGCCCAAGACCATGCCGACGCCGCCGACCTATCGCAAGACCAACCCCTCCGACACGCCGATCCTGATTCTGTCGGTCAATTCGCAGGTCGAGCCGATCGTCGATGTCGATGACGTCGCCGAGAATATCCTGGCGCAGCGCATGAGCCAGATCGACGGCGTCAGTCTGGTGCGCGTCGGCGGCCAGCAGCAGAAAGCGGTCCGCATTCAGGTCGATCCGGCCAAGCTGGTTGAGAAGAACCTTCAGCTTGAGGACGTGCGTGCGCAGATCGTCAGCGCCACCGTCGATAATCCCAAGGGCGCGATCATCGGCGACCGGCAGACCTACACCATCTACGACAACGATCAACTCACCCAGGCCAAGGATTGGAACAACGTCGTCATCGCCTATCGCAACGGCGCGCCGGTGCGCATCCGCGACATCGGCAAGGCGGTGTCGGGGCCTTCGGACGACACGCAGGCCGGCTGGGCGCAGGGCAAGCGCGGCGTGTTCCTGGTCGTGTTCAAGGAGCCCGGCGCCAACGTCATCTCGACCGTCGACAAGATCAAGAAACAACTCGTCAAGCTCCAGGCCGCGATTCCCCCTGACATCAACGTCCAGATCATCTCTGACCGCACGACGACGATCCGCGCTTCGGTCAAGGACGTGCAGTTCACGATGATGCTGACCATCGCGCTCGTCGTCGGCGTCATCTTCGTGTTTCTGCGCAATGTCTGGGCGACGATCATTCCCTCGATCACCGTGCCGCTGGCGCTGCTCGGCGCCTGCGCGCTGATGTGGGGCGTCGGCTATTCGCTCGACAACCTCTCGCTGATGGCGCTGACGATCGCGGTCGGTTTTGTCGTCGACGACGCTATCGTGGTTTTGGAAAACATCCAGCGTCACGTCGAGGAGGGCATGAAGCCGTTCCCGGCGGCGATCAAGGGCGCCAGCGAGATCGGCTTCACCGTCATTTCGATCTCGATCTCGCTGGTGGCGGTGCTGATCCCGCTGTTGCTGATGAGCGGCATCATCGGCCGGCTGTTCCGCGAATTCTCGGTGACGATCGCCATGACCATCGGCGTTTCGGCGCTGGTGGCGCTGACGCTGACGCCGATGATGGCCTCGCGTTTCCTAAAGCCGCACGACGAGGAGACGCACGGCCGGCTCTACAAGCTCAGCGAGCGCGGCTTCGTGGCGATGGCCAACGCCTATGCGAAGGGGCTCGATCTCGCGCTGCGCCACAGCTTCGTCACGCTGATGATCTTCCTCGCCACGGTCGCCGCCACCGGCTTTCTGTTCGTCAAAATTCCCAAGGGCTTCTTCCCGCAGCAGGACACCGGCGTCATCTTCGGCACCACCGTCGCCGGGCAGGACGTGTCGTTCCCGCAGATGTACAAGTTGCAGGAACAGATCGGCCGCATCGTCCAGGCCGATCCTGCCGTGGCGACGATGGCGATGGGCCTGGGCACTGGCGTCGGCAACGCCTCGCAGAACTACGGCCGCCTGTTCATCACCCTGAAGCCGCGCGAGGATCGCGACGTCGACGCCTTCCAGGTCATCAACCGGCTGCGCGCCAAGACCGCCCATGTGATCGGCGTCAGGCTCTTCCTGCAAGCCGCGCAGGATGTGACGGTCGGCGCCCGGTTCGCGCTGACCCAATTTCAATACACTCTCCAGGACGCCAATTACGACGAACTCAATTATTGGGCGCCCAAGATCCTCAACAAGCTGCGCACGCTGCCGCAATTGCGCGATGTCGGCACCGATCAGCAGGCCAACGGCACGACGCTGAAGCTGACCATAGACCGCGACATGGCGTCGCGTTTCGGCATCCAGCCGGCGCAGATCGACGCCACGCTCTATGACGCCTTCGGGCAGAACGAGGTGACGCAATATTTCACCCAGATCAATACCTATTTCGTCATCCTGGAGATCACGCCCCGGCTCCAGAAAGACCCCAAGACGCTGGAGCAGCTCTATATCCGCTCGCCCAATAGCGGCCAGTTGGCGCCGCTCAGCGCCTTCGCCAAATGGACGACGGTTCCGGTCTCGCCGCTGTCGATCAGCCATCAGGGCCAGTTCCCGGCGGTGACGATCAGCTTCAACCTCGCGCCCAATGTCGCGCTCGGCCAAGCGACGGAGGCGATCCAGCGCGCCGAGCGGGAATTGCGCCTGCCGGCGGGGATGCAGACGGCGTTCCAGGGCAACGCCCAGGCGTTCCAGGATTCGCTGACCACGGTGCCGCTGTTGATCCTGGCCGCGCTGGTCGCCGTCTACATCATCCTCGGCGTGCTATACGAGAGCTTCATCCACCCGCTGACGATTCTCTCGACGCTGCCCTCGGCCGGCTTCGGAGCGCTGGCGATCCTGTGGTTGAACGGTTTCGAATTCAGCCTGATCGCGCTGATCGGCGTCATCTTGCTGATCGGCATCGTCAAGAAGAACGGCATCATGATGGTGGATTTCGCCATCGCGGTCGAGCGCGCCGAACATCTGACGACCGCGCAGGCGATCCGCAAGGCGGCGCTGATGCGGTTCCGCCCGATCATGATGACGACTTTCGCTGCGATGCTCGGCGGCGTGCCGCTGATGCTCAGCCACGGCACCGGCTCGGAACTGCGCCAGCCGCTGGGCTATGCGATGGTTGGCGGCCTGATCGTCTCTCAGGCGCTGACCTTGTTCACCACGCCGGTCATCTATCTCTATCTCGACAGGCTCTCGGTTTGGCTGTCGGGTCCGAAAAAAGCCAAAGCGCGCAGGGGCGCAAAATCCGCCGAGCCCCAGTCTTGGAGCGACGGCGCGCATCAGCCGGCGGAGTGAGCGCGCGCGCCGTCAGACATGCAGGATGTATTGCCCCAGCGGCGTGCGCTCCTGCCAGCCGGCGCGCTCCAGTTCCGGCGCCTCATGTTCCTCGACCGGCCAGCCCAGGCACAGATAGGCGATGAACTTGTAAGATCCCGGCGCGCCAATGTCGGCTGAGAGCCGGGCGGGATCGAGGATCGACACCCAGCCGAGGCCAAGCCCCCGCGCGCGCGCCGAAAGCCACAGCACCGCGATCATCGCCGCCACCGAATAATCCAGCGCCTCCGGCATGGTTTTCGCGCCGAGGCCGTGGCCTTGCGTGGTGGCGTGGTCGCAGAACACCGCCAGTTGTGCCGGCGCGGCGTCGAGCCCCTCAAGCTTCAACCGCGCATAAAGGCGAGCGCGGGTCGGCGCCTGATCCGCCAGCGCCTCGGCGTTGCACTCGGCGAAATTGCGCTTCACCGCCGCGCGCATCGCCGGCGAGGCCACCTCGACGAAGCGCCACGGTTGGCTGTTGCCGACCGAGGGCGAAAGCTGCGCCAGTTGCAGCACTTCGGCCAGCAGCGGGCGCGGCACGGGATCGCGGCGGAAGCGGCGGACATCACGCCGCCACGACAGCAGCGTGTCCAATTCGGCGCGAAAGCGGTCGTCAAAGCATGGCGTCGAAGTCAAATTTGGCGGAGTCATGGCGCGCCCTCCGATATGACATGAAAGAACGAGCCGCTGACGAGGCCGCGCCGCGCGCCGACCGGGGCCTCGGTGCTCGCATAGGCGTCGGCGGCGAAGGCCAGCGGCGGATCCTCGCCCTGGGCCGTGATGGTGGCATAGTGGAACTCGTGGCCGAGCCTGACCTCGCCCGCCGCGCCCAGCGGCCCGTCGGCGGCGAGGCGCGCGCGGCGATAGCCCAGCGTCATGCGGCGCTTGTGGAAACTGGTTTCGACCCCCAGCAGCCCCGCCATCTCATGGCGCACGCCCTCGGCGTCGATCAGCGCGCGGCCGAGAACCATATAGCCCCCACATTCGCCGTGGACGGGGTGCGTCTGCGCGAAGCGCCTGATGCCGTCGAGGAAGCGGCTCGCGGCGGCGAGGCGGCCAGCGTGCAACTCGGGATAGCCGCCGGGCAGCCAGCAAACGTCGGCACGCGCCGGCGGGGCTTCGTCGGCGAGGGGCGAGAAGAAAGCGATCTCGGCGCCGGCTGTGCGCCAGCCCGAGAGCAGGTGCGGATAGAGGAAGGTGAAGGCGGCGTCGCGCGCCACCGCGATACGCTGCCCCGGCGGGCGCAACGCCGCGCGCGCGCCGCCGGCGTCGATGGGCGCTGCGAGCGCGACCAGCGCGTCGAGATCGACATGGGCGGCGACGAAGCGGGCGAGCGCGCCGAGCCGCGCGTCGGCCGTCTCGCCCGCCTGCACGAGTCCGAGATGGCGCTCCGGCAGCGCGATGTCGGGCTGGCGCGGCAGCGCGCCGAGCACGGGCAGTCCGAGGGCCTCGATGGCGCCGGCCGCCAGCCGCCGGTGCCGCTCGCTGCCGACCTTGTTGAGCACCACGCCGGCGACGCGGATGCGCGGATCGTAGCTGGCGCACCCCTTGGCCACGGCGGCGACGGTTTGCGCTTGGCCGGAGACGTCGAGCACGAGGATCACCGGCAGGCCGAGAATCGCCGCGATATCGGCCGAGGCGCCCGTCGCGCCGGCCGGTTCGGGCGCGCCGTCGAACAGGCCCATCGACGCCTCGACGATCAGCATTTCCCCCGCCAAGCCGCCCGCCAGCGCGCGCACCAGGGCCTGCGGCATCGCCCAGGAATCGAGATTGACGCTATCGCGCCGGGAGGCGGCGGCCAGAAACGCGCCGTCGATATAGTCCGGCCCGGACTTGGCGCCGGCGACGCTGACGCCCCGGTCGGCGAGCGCCCGCAAGAGGCCGAGCGTCAGCGTCGTCTTGCCGCCGCCGGAGCGCGGCGCGGCGATCATCAGGCCGCGCTTGGGGCTGGGGCCGTTCATGCGCTAAGCCTCTGGCCATGTCTGAGACGGATGATGAGGGCCGCCCGCTGCGGCGCGGCTGGACAACCGGCGCCTGCGCTGCGGCCGCCGCGCGCGCCGCCTGGACAGCGCTGACCACGGGCGCTTTCCCCGATCCCGTCGAGATTCTGCTGCCCGGCGGCCAGCGTCCGGCCTTCGCTCTGGCGCTCGCCGAATTGGGCGAGGGTTTCGCACGGGCGGGCGTGGTGAAGGACGCCGGCGACGATCCCGACGTCACTCACGGCGTGTTGGTGATCGCCACCGTGCGCCGCGCCGCGCCCGGCGCGGGCCTCGTCTTTCGCGCCGGCGAGGGCGTCGGGACGGTGACGCGGCCGGGCCTGCCGCTGGCCGTCGGCGAACCTGCGATCAATCCGGCCCCGCGCGCGATAATGCGCGCCAATCTCGAAGGCGCCGACGCCATCGTCGAAATCTCGATCCCCGGCGGCGAGAAGATCGCCGAGCGCACGCTCAACGGAAGGCTCGGCATCCTCGGCGGGCTGTCGATCCTCGGCACGACGGGCATCGTCGTGCCCTATTCCTG
>JAJYDD010000135.1 GCA_021777795.1 Pseudomonadota bacterium
CGTCAGCCCGCAACGAATTGTCGCGACATCGAGCGCACGCGCCGAGCGCAGCGCGCTCTCGAACGGCCCCATCATCAGGCCCCAACTGACGATTGGGGTCAACCCTAACGCCGCAAGCCGCGCCTTGAGCGCCGCAAGCTCGTCATCGCTCATGCCTCGCAGCCACGGATCGAATATCTCGATCGCGCTGGCGCCGAGCTCCGAGCACAGCCCGATGAATCCTTCCAGCCCTGCGCCTTTCGGATTGGCGCGCGCGGTTCCCGCGGCTTGCAGGCCCAGATGGTAAGTCAACCCATAGGGATTGAGCCCGAAGACGACTTTGCCCGCGCTCATCTCAACCCCGCATCGACGATGAAGCTTTGTTTGGTTATCATACGGCTATCGTCGGCGGCGAGGAACAGGATCATCCGCGCGATCTCTTCGCCGAGCAGCACGCGGCGGAGCAACTGCCGCTCCACCATCGCTTGCACCGAGTCTTCGGTCTTGTACCAGAGCTGACGCTGCTTGGGCGTCATCACCGCGCCGGGTTCGATGGCGTTGACGCGGATGTTGTCGGGACCGAAGGCGCGCGCCAGCGCCCGCGTCAGGCCCAACACCGCCGCCTTGGCCGTCGCATAGGCCGGCATCTCCGCCGCGCCGAAGCGCCAGGAGGTCGACGACATATTGATGATCGAACCGCCGCCAAGCTCGCGCATCTGCGGCCGCACCGCCTGCGCGGCGAAGAAATGATGGCGCAGATTGACGTTCTGTGTCTCGTCCCAGAAATCGACAGTCACGTCGTCAACCTTGTGCCGGCGATCGTTGGCGGCGTTGTTGACGAGAACCCCAATCGGCCCGAGTTCGTCGCGGGCGCGCCCGATCGCCGCCTGCAAGGCGGGAATGTCGGTTACGTCGCCCCTGAGATAAAGCGGCTTCGGCTCGCCGCGCGCTGCGATCTTCTCGGCGAGGGCCTCGCCCGCGTCGGCTTGAAGATCGACAAACGCGACGCGCGCGCGTTGCTGTGCGAAAGCTTCGACGATGTCGGCGCCGATGCCGGTGGCCCCGCCGGTGACGAAGACGACACGCTCGGCAAGGCTTGGATATTGGGCGAAGGTCAATTAGCGGCTCTCGGGATAAGAGTTTCGTCGCTGGGATCGAACAGACAAACATTGGCCATGTCGACGCCGATCTTCATGTGCTCGCCGAGCCGCGGCGCGCCGTCGGGATCGAAGCGGCCCGTCACGTCGCGCTCGCCGAGTTTCAGCACGGCGATGGTCTCGGCGCCCGTTGGCTCCACCACCTCAACCGGCGCCTCGAAGGTGGCGATCGCGGGCTTGCGCAACTTGAGATCGTCGGCATAGCGGAACATATGCTCGGGCCTGACGCCGAGCACGACCCTGTTGCCCGCAGGCGCGCGCGCCGGCCGGAACGGTAGCGGCAACCGCGCGACGCCGCCGCCAAACAACGCCATCTCCACCGTCGCGACGCCCTCCGCCTCAGATAACGCGGCCGGGATGAAATTCATCGACGGCGAGCCCATGAATCCCGCGACAAACATGTTCGCCGGTTGCCCATAGACCACCGCCGGTTCGTCGAACTGTTGCAACTGCCCCTGATGCATGACGGCGATGCGGGTGGCCAGCGTCATCGCCTCGATCTGATCGTGGGTGACATAGATCGTGGTCTTGCCAACTTTGTGATGCAGTTTCTTGATCTCGGTGCGCATGTCGACGCGCAGCTTGGCGTCGAGATTGCTGAGCGGCTCGTCGAACAGAAATAGCTTGGGGTCGCGCACCAGCGCGCGCCCCATCGCCACCCGTTGGCGCTGGCCGCCTGAAAGCTGGCCGGGCTTGCGATGCAAAAGCTGCTCGATCTGCAACAGCGCGGCGACGCGCTTGATCGCCGCCTCCTGTTCCGCGCGCGGCACGCCGCGGCTCTCCATGCCGAACGTCATGTTCTGGCGCGCCGTCATCGTCGGATAAAGCGCATAGGATTGAAACACCATCGCGATATCGCGGTCCTTCGGCGCCACCGCGTTGACCAACCGCCCGTCGATCCGGATCTCGCCCTCGCTCACGCTTTCGAGTCCCGCGATCATCGCCAGCAGCGTTGACTTGCCGCAGCCAGAAGGGCCGACGAGCGCGACAAATTCGCCATGCGCCGCCGCCAGATCGATGCCCTTCAGCACCTCGACATTGGCGAAGCGCTTGCGCAGCCGCGCCACCGTCAGCGTCGCCATGCCAACCCCCTCATGTGATCTGCGAGTCCCCTCATTTGACCGCCCCTTGTGTGAGACCGCGCACGAAATATTTGCCGCCGAGGAAATAGATCAACAACGGCGGCGCCGCGCCGATCAGCACCGCCGCGCCTGTCACGTCATAGGCGTGCGCGTTCATCTGTGAAGTCGCCAGCGCCACCAGCGCGGCGGTGATCGGCTGCTGTGCGCCGTCGGTGAAGACGACGCCGAACAGATATTCGTTCCAGATGCCGGTGAACTGCCAGATCACGGTGACGATGAGGATGGGCGGCGAAAGCGGCAGGATGATCTTGTAGAAGATACGCCAGAACCCGGCGCCGTCGATGCGCGCCGCCTTCACGAGATCGTCGGGGATGCTGATGTAATAGTTACGGCAGAACAGCGTCGTGAACGAGAGGCCCTGTACGCAGTGGATCAGGACCAGCCCTTGCAGCGTATTCGAAATATGCAGATGCCCCAGCACGAAGGCCCACGGCATCAGCGCGATCTGGCCGGGCATGAACACGCCGAGCATCATGCAAACGAATAGGACCTCCGAGCCGCGGAAGCGCCATTTCGACAGCACATAGCCGTTGAGAGCGCCGAGCAGGCTTGAGATGATCGTCGCCGGAATGGTCATCAGCAGCGAATTGTAAAAATTGCGATGGATGCCTTCGCAGGCGCCGCCGACGCAAAAATGCGACCATGCTCTGGGCCAGGCTTCGAGCGAGAAGCTGCGCGGAAAGGCGATCAATCCGTTGCGGGTAATCTCCGGCAATTGCCGGAACGAATTGGCGATGACCACGAACAGCGGCAACAGATAGATGATCGCAAATACTGTGAGGAAGGCATAGACGCCGATGCGCCCCAGCGCATAGCGGCGCGCCTCGGTGCGGGCGGCGGCCAGATATTCGGCCTCGTATGCGGCGTCAACCATAGGCGCGGCCCTCCCTGCGACGCCGCCACACTAGCCACAGCGAATAGGGAACCAGCACGACGGCCAGCGCCAGCAGCATCATCACCGCCGCCGCGGCGCCAATGTTGATCTGGCCGCGCTGGAACATGAGATCGTAGACGTAATTGGCGGGAAACGTCGTCGATATGCCCGGCCCGCCGTTGGTCAGCGCGACGACGAGATCGAAGGTCTTGATTGCGAATTGCAGCAACACCACCGCCACCGCCACGAAGATCGGCGCTATCGTCGGCAGGATGATCTTAGCGTAAATGCGAAACCGGCTCGCCCCATCAATCTGTGCGGCTTTGACGAGATCGGGATCGACCGAGCGCAGTCCAGCCAGGAACAGCGCCATCGCAAAGCCCGAGGATTGCCAGACGCCGGTGGCGATGATGGCGTAGATCGCGAGATTGCGGTCGGTGGTCAGGCGAAAGGTGAAGTCGCTCCAACCGAACCCGCGCACGAAATGCTCGATGCCGACATCGGGGCTGTAAATCCAGCGCCATACGGCGCCGGTGACGACGAAGGACACCGCGAGCGGATAAAGGAAAATCGTGCGCCAGATCGCCTCGCCGCGCACGCGCTGGTCGATGGCGATGGCTAGCGCCAGACCGAGCAGCATCGCCAACACGACATAGAAACCGCTGAAAAAGAACAGGTTGCTATAGGCGATCTTCCAGCGCAGATTGGACCACAAGTCGATGTAGGGCCGGATGCCGACGAAGCGATAGCTCGGCAGCATTGAGGAGTCCGACAGCGAAATGTAGAGCGTCCAGCCGGAGAAGACGAAGACATAGACGAAGCTGGCGATCAGCGACGGCGCGATCACCAGGAACGGCGTCCAGGCGGCGAGGCGCGCTCTCCAGCCCGGCGTCTCCGGCTCCATCGCGGTCAGGGTCTTGACGATCAGCGTCATGGGCTCATTCCGACACGCCCTCTCCCGGTTGAAAGGAAAGGGCGAGAGGTTCCTTCAGGCGCGCCTCACTTTTGCGAATCGACCGCGTCGGCCATCGCGTCGGCCGCCTCCTTCGGCGTCATCTTCGGGTTGCTGACGAAGGAGGTGATGACCTCCATCGCCGCGCCGCGATATTTTTGCAGGATCGTCATGTTGTGGGCGAAGGAGCGCACCAGCGCGCCATCCTTGATCGAGGCTTGCAGGGCGGCCTGCGATTGCTGCTGGCAGGCGTTCCAGCCCTGGCTGAGGTCGATGTCGAGACGCGCCGGGATGGATCCCTTGGTCTGGTTGAACACAGTCTGAAACTTCGGCGACATGATGAGATGGGCGAGCAGCGTTTGACCCGCGATATAATCGGGGTCGGTCTGCTTGAAGAACACCACCGAATCCGAGTTGAGGATGAAGCCGGGCTTGCCCCAATCGGTCGGCGATTGCGCGCAGACGTAATCCTGCGGCGTCTTCATGCCGGCGGCGGTGAAGATGCCGATCTGCCAATCGCCCATGATGAAGAAGACGGCCTTGCCGTTCTTTATCATGCCGGTGGTGGTGTCGTAGTCGCGACCGGCGATGCCGGGGTCCATGTATTTCGACACCATCAGACGAAATTGCGTGAAGGCTTTGACCATCTCGGGCGAGCGCATCGCGTTGGTGTCGCCCTCGACGAAGGCCTTGCGGAAGAGGTCGATGTCCTGCCCGTAGACGACATCCTCGAATACGGTCGAATCGGTCCAGTCCTGGCTGAAATGCGCGAGGCAGATGAGATGGGCGGCCAGCGCCTTGTCGCAATCGGCGTTGAACTCCGCCCAGGTCTTGGGCAGCGTCGCGATCCCGGCCTGTTTCATCGCCTCGGTCGAGCCCCAGATCCAGTTGATGCGATGAATGTTCATCGGCACGGCGACCCAGTGGCCGGTGGGCTTCATCACTGGCAAAAGCTCGGGGGCCACCACCTTGTCCCAGCCCTCTTTCGCCGCCAGGGCGTCGAGATTGGCGGTCTTGCCGGTCGCGTTCCACTCGGCGATCTCCGGCCCTTTGAGTTGCACCGCCGGCGGCGCGTTGCCCTCGATCACGTCGGAGCGCAGCTTGGCCAGCGTATTGGCGGTGTGGCCGGCAATGGAGGTCGCCTGCCATTTGCCGCCGGCGGCAGTGAACATCTGCCCGAGCTTGGCGAGCGCCGCCGCGTCCGAGCCTTCCGACCATTGGCTCAGGAGATTGGTCTTGGGCTCGGCCATCGCCGAACCGATCAAAGCGCAGGTGGCCAATCCGGCCAGCGCCGCCCTCTTCATGCCCATTCCGTCCTCCCTGCTCGCGCCCGTCGTCGCGGATTGCGCTTTTGCCAGCGCTGGATTATTTCTATTTCGAAAGAATTACGATTGTCAACACGCGCGCTGGGAGGCGCTTCATGTCCAGGGACGAATTGCAGTCCCTTCTCGACGACGTCAACGCCGACCACGCCGAGGCGCGGGTGGTGCGCGTGCTGAGCGAGCGCGGCGCCGTGTCGGCCAATGAGATCGCGCGCGCCACGGGACTGGCCCGCTCCACGATTTCCCAGGCGCTGGCGGAGTTGCGCGGCGCCGACGTCATCGTCGAGGCGGCCTCCGCCGATCTCGCGCGCGGCGTCGGACGTCCGGCGGCGAGCTTCGCGCTCAACCCGCGCGCGGGAACCTGCCTCGGCCTGCATCTGTCGCTCGACGAGATCAAGCTGATCGCGGCCGATGTCTCCCATTCTGTCATTTTTGAAAAAAATGTCGCCCTCGGGCGCGATTACGCGCCCGCTGAAGCGGTCGAGGCTGCGCGCGTCGCCCTGCGCGAATCCTGCCGCGAGGCGGGCGTCGCGTGGTCGTCGGTGATCGGCGTCGGCCTGTCGTTTTCGGGACCGGTCGCCCCCGACGGGCGCGTGCAGCGGGCAAGCATTATCCCGACCTGGGCCGGCGTCAATCTGGGCGAGGCCTTCGGTCCGGCGCTGGAGCGGCCGATCTTCGCCGACAACGAGAGCAACTGTTCCGCCATCGCCGAAATGACATGGGGCGCGGCGATCGGCGTCGAGGATTTCGTGCTTTTCAAGATCGACATCGGCGTCGGCGGCGCCATTGTCGCCAACGGCCGGGTGCTGACCGGAATCGCCGGCGCCGGCGGCGAATTCGGCCACATGACGCTCGACCCCCAGGGCGAGCTATGCCGTTGCGGCAATCGCGGCTGCCTGGAACTGACGGCGAGCCTCAACCCGGCGATCTCAGTCGCCTCGCGCCTGGCCGGCCGCCCGCTTGGGGTCGATGAATTCATCGAGCGCGCGGCGGCGGGCGATGTCGGCTGCCGCCGCCTGCTCGCCGACACCGCCGAGCGCGCCGGCCGCGGCCTGGGCATGATCGGGGCGATCCTCAACCCCGGCCTCATTCTCATTGGCGGCCGCGCGGCGTTGGCGGGCGAGGCGCTGTTGCGGCCGCTCATCGCCTCCTACGAGCGCCATACGCTCATCAAGCGCGAGGAGACGCCGCCGGCGCAGCGCGTGCGCATCGAGATCGCCAAATATCCGCGCAATCACGCTCTGCTCGGCGCCGTCGCGCTGGTGCTGCGGCGGCATGGGCGATTGAGCTGACGCCGCCGGCTCGTCCCGGCTCACCGGCGCTGCTTTTCCACCGCCAGCCGCACCAGATCCTGCGTCGTGCGCGCGCCGAGCTTGGTCTTCAGCACTGAGGAATTGGTGGCGACGGTCTTGTAGGAGACGCCGAGGTCGGCGGCGATGTCGGCCAGACTCATGCCCCTGGCGAGCCCGTTGAGGATGGCGCTCTCGCGCGCCGTCAGCGCGCCCTGGCCGCGCCCATTCAGAAAGGCGATCTCGCGGGCCATGCCGGGCGTCAGATAAGTCTCGCCCGCCGCCAGCGCGTCGACGGCTTCAAGGAAACGCTCTGGCGGATCGGATTTGGTCAGGAACGCGCGGGCGCCGAGTTCGATGGCGCGCGCGGCGATCGACGGGTCGGCGTTCATGCTGAAGGCGATCAGCCGCGCCTGCGGCGCGCGGGCGACGATGCGGCGGATCACCTCGAAGCCCGAGACCGCCGGCAGGTTGATGTCGATCATCGCTATATCGGCGGGCAGAGCGAAGAAGGCCGAGACGCCGGCCTCGCCGTCGCGCACATCGAAGGTCTCGACCTCGGCCCGGTCGGCGAAGATAGCCCGGCAGCCGGTGACGACGACGGGATGGTCGTCGACGATCAGCAGTCGCAAATCCCCCTCCGCTTCCCGCGCCAGGCTTTCCTTCTTCCGGCCAGGCTGTCTTTATAGCGCGACGATGATCCGTTTGTCTCTGCGCTGGCGCTTGAGCCTCGCGCTGGCCGCCGTGCTGGCGCTGCTGCTGGCGCTCGACGTGGCGTTGACGCTGCGCGGCGCCGGCCGGCGCGTCGATCCCGAGATCGCCAACGCCACTATGCTCACCGGCGAAATCCTGCGCGAGTCCGTGCGCGGTCTGAAGCCGGCGCCGGACCTCGACCAGCGCCTAGCCGCGCTGGCGGCGAGCTTCGACCGGCTGCGTCACGTACGCGTCGCCTACCAGCCCGAGGGCGCGCCGGCGCCCAAACCGAAAGCGACGCGTCCGGGGCCGCCGGCCTGGTTCGTGGCTCTGGCGCCCGCGCGCCCGACTTCGGCGCGAATCGAAGCGATGGTCGATGGGCGCCCGGTCGGCGCGTTCCTCATCGCCGGCGATCCCGCCGACGAGATCGGCGAATTGTGGGACAGTCTTGTCGCGCTGACGCTCGACGGCGCCGTTTCCGCCGCGCTCGGCCTCGCGCTCGTCTACCTCGTCGTGCGCGCCGGGCTTGCGCCGCTGGAACGGCTCAACGCCGGCCTCGCCGCGCTCGGCCGGCGCGATTACGCCGCGCGGCTGCCGGAACAGGCGGCGCCCGAGTTTCAGCCGCTGCTCGCCCGCTTCAACGCGCTCGGCGATTCTCTGGGACGCGCCGAACGCGAGAACCGGCTTTTGCGGGCGCGGCTGGTGTCGATCCAGGACGAGGAGCGCAAGGAGATCGCGCGCGAGTTGCACGACGAGATCGGCCCCTATCTGTTCGCCGCCCGCGCCCAGGCGGGCGCCGCGCGCCGCGCCGCGCAAGGAACCTCGGCCCAGGCGCTCGACGCCGTCATCGAGACCATCGACGCCCTGCAAGCGACCAACCGGCGCATCCTCGACAAATTGCGCCCGGCGGCGCTCGAAGAACTCGGCCTCGGGCCGGCGCTCCAGGCGCTCGGCCGCTTCTTCGAGCGCAATCGGCCGGGCTTCGAGGTCCATGTGGAATCGGCCGCGCCGCCCAACCTGCCGCCGGGGTTCGAGGCCGCGCTCTATCGCATCGCCCAGGAGGCCTTGACCAATGCGGCCCGCCACGCCGAAGCCGACGCCGTGCGGATCAGGCTCGCCCTCGAAGACGGGACGCTCGTCCTCGGCGTCGCCGACGATGGTCGCGGGATAGATCCCGCGGCGCCGGGCGGGCGCGGGCTTCTCGGCATGCGCGAGCGCGTCGCCGCCTATGGCGGAACGCTGGCGCTGACGCAGACGCGCCCGCATGGCCTCACGCTGCGCGCATCCTTCCCGCTCGCCGCGATCGAGGCCTGATGCGCACTTGCGGGGCTGGAAGGCGCTATAATGCCGCAAATGAGCCTCCCCGCGCGCGTCCGCGCTGACAAGCCGCGCCGCCCGCACTATATGGCGGCGACACTTTGTGAGGGAATTTCCATGTCGCTCTCCAGCGCCGGGCTCGACGAGAGACGGCGCCGCATCCTGTTTCGCGCCCGCCGCCGGGGCTTGCGCGAAATGGACGTCGCCCTCGGCGCGTTCACTGACGCGCAACTGCCCCACCTCACCGAGGCCGAGCTTGACGAGGTCGAGGCTTGGCTCGACGCGCCCGACCCGGAAATCCTGTCCTGGCTCACGGGCGAAGTCGCCATTCCCCCCCGCTTCGATACGCCGCTGTTCGCCAAGCTGAAGGCCGCCCCGACCTCATGAACGCCCCCGTCGCCGCCGCCACGCGGCTCCGTCAGCCGACAGCCATCACGCTCGCCCGCGCGCCGGAAGGTTTCGACGCCTTCGTCGTCGCGGATCTCACGCGCGCGCTCGCCCGCGACG
>JAJYDD010000136.1 GCA_021777795.1 Pseudomonadota bacterium
AGCCGCCCACGAAAGCGTTGGCGGGACGGTCGTAGACCTCCAGCGGCGAGCCTATCTGTTCGACATTGCCGTCGCGCAGCACGACGATGCGGTCGGCCATCGTCATCGCCTCGATCTGGTCGTGCGTGACATAGACGGCGGTGGCGCTGAGACGCTGTTGCAGGTTCTTGATCTCGGCGCGCATCTGCACGCGCAATTGCGCATCGAGATTGGACAGCGGCTCGTCAAACAGGAACACGGCGGGATCGCGCACGATGGCGCGCCCCATCGCCACGCGCTGTCGCTGGCCGCCCGAAAGTTGGCGCGGGAAACGGTCGAGCAGGCTTTGCAGGCCCAGAATTTCCGCCGCGCGCGCGACCTTCGCGTCCCTCTCCGATTTGGGCGCGCCCGCAAGCTCCAGAGCAAAGCTCATGTTGCGCGCCACGGTCATATGCGGATAGAGCGCATAATTCTGGAACACCATCGCGATGTCGCGATCCCTGGGCGCGACATGGTTGACCGCGCGCCCGCCGATGCGGATGACGCCTGAACTGACGGCGTCGAGCCCCGCGATCATCCGCAAAAGCGTGGATTTGCCGCAGCCTGACGGTCCCACCAGCACCGCGAACTCGCCATCCTCGATGTGCATCGAGACGCCGTGGACAACCTCGACATCGCCGAAACGCTTGACGACCCGCTCAATCTCCAGACCCGCCATCGCCTCACCCCTTGACCGCGCCGGCGGTGAGCCCCGCGACAATATAGCGCTGCGCGAGAAGAAACATCAGGATCGCCGGCAAGATCGTCAGCGTGATGAAAGCGAGCACCAATTGCCAGGACGTCGAATATTGCCCCTGATAGGCCATGAGCCCAAGCGTCCAGGGATAGCGGGAATCGCTATCGAGCATGACCAGCGGCAGCAGATAGCCGTTCCAGGAGTTGACGAAGCCGATGACGGCGACCGTCGAGAGAATCGGCCCCGACAGCGGCAGCGTCACATGGCGGAAGAACCGGAAATAGCCGCAGCCGTCGATCAGCGCCGCATCGAACAATTCCGACGGTATTTGTTTGAAGGCGTTGCGCAGCAGCAGCACCGCCATCGACAGCGCGAAGGCGACCTGCGGCAGGATGACGCCCCAATAGGAATCGAGCAAGCCGAGATCGCGCACCTTTATGAAAACAGGCAGGATCGCGGCGGTGGAAGGAAACAGCAAGCCAATTTGCACATAGGCGAACAGGTAACGGTCGCCGAAGAATTTGATATGCGCGAAGGCGAAGGCCGCCATCGCGCTGACAACCAAAGTCAGGAACACGGTCGCCAGCGCGATGACAAGCGAATTGCCGAGCACCCGCCAATATCGTGCGCCGCCGAGAATCTCCCAGTAATTGCGCCAATCCCACTGGCGCGGCAGGCCCAAGGGATTGTCGTGCAGCTCGCCGAGCGACTTGAACCCGTCGAGCGCGGTGGCGATGAGCGGATAGAGAACGATCGTCGCCAGCACGATGAGCACGGCCAGCCGAGCCACGGCGGCGATCGGCAGGCCAGGACGGCCGATCTCTTCGGCTTGCGTGAGACGAACAGCCTCAGTCATCGCGCATCACCCAGCGCCGGTAGCCCCAAGCAAAAGCCACGCAGACGACGAACAGAACATCGCCCACCGCCGAGCCGAAGCCGACGCGCATGCGCGTGACGCCAAAATAATACAGAAACGACACCATCGTATGCGTCGTGTCGAACGGGCCGCCGCGCGTCAAAGCCGCGACGAAATCGAACAGTTGCAGCGAACCGACCACGGCGAAGAAGATCGACAGCCGGATCATCGGCGCCAGCATCGGCAGCGTCACATGGCGGAACTTCTGCCAAGCGTTGGCGCCATCGATCTCCGCCGCCTCCAACAAGGATTTGTCGACGCCCTGGAGGCCAGCGACATAGAGCATCATGTGGAAGCCAAAATATTTCCAGACGACGACGGCGAGAATCGCTGAGAACGCCCAGGGGTCGCTCGCCAGCAGATAGACCGGCTTCATCTCGAGCGCGTGGGTGATCGCGGCCACCAGCCCGTAATCGCCGTCGAACATGAAGCGCCAGATGAGCCCGGCCGCGATGTCGGCCAGCACATAGGGCAGGAAGAAGATCATGCGAAACGCAACCGAGCCCCACGCCCGGCCCGCCACCAGCAGCGCGACGCCGAGCGCCAGCGGCAGTTGAATCACCAGCGAGACAACGATGACCAGCAGATTGTTGAAAATGGCGCGTTGAAACACCGCGCTTTCGAACGCCCATTTGTAGTTCTTCAAACCGATGAAGCGATCGACCGGGCCGAGGCCGTTCCAGTTGAACAGACTGTACCAGCTCGCCTCGCCGATCGGCCAGATGACAAACAGTGTGAACAGCAGCAGCGCCGGCGGCAGCAGGATGACGAGCGCGCCCACGGCGCCCATGCCGGCGCGCGCCGGGTTCTCATCGTAGCGCGCCGTCGACATGGCCGCGCCCTATTGCTGTTCTTCCGCCTCCTGAATGGCGGCGGCGGCAGCCTTTGGCGTCGTCTTCGAGGCTGCGACATCGACGGAGACGTCGTTGATGACGCGCCCGACCGAGGGGCCGAGATCCTGATCGAAGAAGTTCTGATGATATTTCGTCTTGGCGAGCATCTCGGCGATCTGTTTAACCAGCGGATCCTTGATATAGGCCGCCGTGCCGTTGACGACGGGAATATAGGCGCCGGCCTCGGCCGCTTCCTTGGCGTATTTCTCCGAGGAGAAGAATTTCAGGAAATCGGCGGTCTCGGCCGGCGCGGTCTTGGTGACCAGGAAAGCGTGGACGCCGCCGAGCGTGTCGCCGATTTCGCCTTTGCCGCCGGGCAGCGTCGGAAACGGCATGACGCCGATGTTGGATTCCGGCTGACCCTTTCCGTTGGAGGCGTTCGGCCCCTGCATGCCAAGCAACCAGCTTCCCATCAGATCCATCGCCGCCTTGCCGTCGCCGAAAATCGCCGCCGATTGGGCGTGCGAGGTCGAGGCGTAGCCCGGTTGGAACGGCTGCAAGGCCGCCAGTTCCTGTAATCTCTGGCCGGCCTCGACGAAGGTCGGGTTGTTGAAGCCGCCGTCCTTGCCGGCCTTGGCGTCGGCGAGGGCCTGCGAGCCGCCGATGCGCATGACCAGATAGGAGTACCAGAAATGCATCGGCCATTTCTCGCCGGCGCCGACGACGATCGGCGTGACGCCCGCCGCCTTCAGCTTCTTGACCGCAGCCAGGAATCCGTCCCAGCTCTGCATGTCCTCGGGCTTGACGCCGGCCTTGGCGAACAAGGCCTTATTGTAGAAAATCGGCACCGCGTCGGTGTCGAATGGCAGTCCGTAGAGCTTGCCATCGACGGTGAAGGCCGCAACCGCCGTCGGCGACAGCTTATTTGCGACATCGCCGACCTCGCCCTTGATGTCCTTGAGGAAGCCGGCCTTGGTCTGCGCGTCGAGAACGCCGCCGCCCCAACTATAGAAGGCGTCGGGCCGCGAGTCCTGGGATTGCAGCATCGTCGGCAGCTTGGCCTTGATCGCCTCGTTCTCCAAATATTTGAACTGCACCTTCACGCCCTTGTGGGAAGCGTTGTAATCGGCGGCCGACTGGTCCCAGATTTTAACGGCGGTTTTATTGTCGTTGACGTGAAGTATGGTGATCGTCGTGTCGGCCAGCGCCGGCGCAGCGAGGGCGAGGATACAACAGGACGCAAGGGCGAGCGTTCGGATCGACATGGTTTCCTCCGGCGGACCTTATGGCGGGCGCGCTTTAATACGCTTTGCGGATTAAATGTGCCGCGACTTACCGCGCCTGTCAAGGCATACTGGGCCGCACGGGTTGACAGGCGTCGGTCCGGGTGGAATTAAATCGGCTATCCGCACAAAAGGTCGATCGCGCCGCGCGCCAGGCTAACATGAAAACCGCCGACCCTGAATTGATGCGCGCCATCAACCGCTTCCATGTGATGGACGCGATCCGCCGTTTCGGACCGTTAAGCCGGGTCGAGATTTCCGAGCGCACCGACCTCAGTCCGACGACCGTCTCGGCAATCACCGCCGCTTTGCTCGACGACCGCCTCATCGCGATCCTGCAACTCGGCGGCCTGCGCGACGCCAGCCGCGGCCGGCCGCGCGTGATGCTGCGCCTCAATCCAGAGGCGGCGCGCGTTGTCGGCGTCAAGCTCGCGCCCGATCTCATCACCGTCGCCGTCACCGATTTCTGCGCCAATCTCATCAGCAAATTGTCGCTGCCGATCCGCATTCGCCGGCAGACACCGGCCGTCATCGCCGATCTCGTCGAGGATGGGGTCAGGCGCTGCGTCAGCGACGCCGAGCTTGAGATGAAGGACATCGCCGGGCTCTGCGTCGGCCTGCCCGGCGTTGTCGCCAACGCGACCGGCGTGTGCCGGCAAAGCCCGATCTTCTCCGAGCGCGACGTCGGCTTCGGCGAATTGTTGAGCCGCCGGCTCGGCGTCGCGGTCGCGGTCGACAGCGACGTCAATCTGGTGGCGCTGGCCGAGCATTGGTTCGGGCAGGGGCGCGAACTTGACGATTTCCTGGTTGTCTCCATAGAGCGCAGCCTCGGCCTCGGCATCCTGCACAAAGGCGAACTGTTTCGCGGCGCCAACGGGCTCAGCCCCGATCTCGGCGATTTCCTGGTGCGCGGCGCGGCGCGACTTGGCGACCTCGCCACTGAGGATTCGCTGCTCGCCGAAGTCGAGAGCTTCGCCGGTGAGAGCGACGGGCTTTACGCGCACGACAAGGCGGTCGCGCGCGCCGTGCAGCGCGCCGAGGCGGGCGAGGCCAAATATGCGCAGGCGCTCGCCCGCGCCGGCGAGGCGCTCGGCTTCGCCATCGCCAATCTCATAACGCTGTTCGCGCCGCCGAAGGTGCTGATCTGCGGCCGGGCGCTGGCCGGCAGCGAGCGGCTGCTCACGCCTTTGCGCGCAACAGTGGCGGCGCTGCTGCCGCCGAGCCTCGCCGATGTCTGCGAAATTGTCGTGCGCGAATGGAGCGACGACATCTGGGTGCGCGGCGCGGCGGCGATGACCTTGCGCGAGCTTTACGGCGCAAGCTGGGGCACCACCGGGCCGGCCAAGCCGGGCCCCGAGAATTGAGGAGAACGCCATGCGGGAAGCTTTGATCGTCTGGGGCGGCTGGAGCGGCCATGAGCCGGAGCAGGGCGCCCATATCGTGGCCAAGATGCTCGAACCGCATGGCTTCAAGGTCTATATCGAACATTCGACGGAAGCTTTCGCCGATCCGGCAATAGCCGACATGAGCCTGATCGTGCCGATCGTCACCATGTCGAAGATCGAGAAGGAGGAGGTCGAGAACCTCACCAAGGCGGTGCGCGGCGGCGTCGGGCTCGCCGGCTATCACGGCGGCATGTGCGACGCCTTCCGAGACAGCGTCGATTATCAGTTCATGTGCGGCGGCCAGTGGGTGGCGCACCCCGGCAACATCATCGACTATCGCATCGACATCCTCGACAGCGGCGATCCCATCACAGAGGGGATTTCGAGCTTCGACTATCGCTCCGAGCAATATTACATGCACGTCGATCCCTCCAACCAGGTTTTGGCGACGACCACATTCTCCGGCGCCCATGCGCCGTGGATCGAGGGCGTCAAGATGCCGGTGGTGTGGAAGCGCAAACATGGGCAGGGCCGCGTGTTCTATTCCTCGCTCGGCCACGTCACGTCCGAGTTCGCCGTGCCTGAGATGCGCACGATGCTGGAGCGGGGGCTGCTCTGGGCGGCCCGATGATCTCCAACCCGATCCTGCCGGGCTTCCATCCCGATCCCTCGATCTGCCGCGTTGGCGACGATTATTTCATCGCCACCTCGACCTTCGAGTGGTTCCCCGGCGTCGAGATCCACCATTCGCGTGATCTCGCCGAGTGGCGCCTGGTCTGCCGCCCGCTCGATCGCGAGACGCAGCTCGACATGCGCGGCAACCCGGATTCCTGCGGAATCTGGGCGCCGTGCCTGTCTCATGCGGACGGGTTGTTCTGGCTGGTCTACACCGACGTCAAACGGTTCGACGGCAATTTCAAGGACGCGCACAATTACATCGTCACCGCGCCTTCGTTCGCGGGGCCGTGGTCGAATCCCGTCTATGTCAATTCCAGCGGCTTCGATCCCTCGTTGTTTCATGACGAGGACGGGCGCAAATGGTTCCTCAACATGCTTTGGGATCACCGGCCGCACGCCGGCCGCAAACATCACGCCTTCGCCGGCATTCTGTGTCAGCAGTGGGACGCGGCGGCGGGAAGGCCGATCGGCGCCCCGAAGTTGATCTTTGAAGGCAGCCCGCATGGGCTGGTCGAGGGGCCGCATCTGTTCAAGCGCGGCGGCTGGTATTATCTCATCACGGCCGAGGGCGGGACGGGCTATGACCACGCCGTCACGTTGGCGCGCTCGCGCACAATCGAGGGGCCCTATGAGCTGCACCCGAACCGCCATCTGCTGACCTCGAAGGATGCGCCGCAAGCGCGGTTGCAACGCGCCGGGCACGGACAGATCGTCGAGACTCCCGCCGGGCCTTATCTCGTCCATCTCTGCTCGCGCCCGTTGCCGGGCCTGCGCCGTTCGCCTCTCGGGCGCGAAACGGCGATCCAGAAATGCGCGTGGCGCGATGATGATTGGCTTTATCTGCACGATGGCGGCGTCGTCCCCGCCGATGAGGTCGAGCCGCTTTTTCCCAGCGCGCCCGCCCCGGCGCCGGAGGTTCGCACGAGTTTCGCGCCCGGCGCTTTGCCGGCGCAGTTTCAATGGCTGCGCACGCCGCGCCCGGAGCGCCTTTTCTCGCTCAACCAAAGCCCTGGCAAGCTGCGGCTCATGGGGCGCGAATCCATCGGCTCCTGGTTCGAGCAGGCGATGGTGGCGCGCCGCCAGCAGCATTTCGCTTTTCGCGCCGAGACCGAGTTGGAGTTCGCGCCGACGACGTTCCAGCAGGCGGCGGGATTGGCGCTGTACTACAACCGCAGCAAGTTCCATTTCCTGGCGCTGACCGCCAACGACAGCGCGCGCGTCCTCACCGTGATGAGTTGCCTCGGCGATCCCTCCGGCCGCCTCACGTTTCCAACCCGAGACATCGCCCTGGGCGCCGGCCCCGTGCGCCTGCAAGCGCGCGTCGACGGCGCGGCGCTGCTGTTCTCTTATGCCCTGGGCGATAGCGCCTGGACGCCTTGCGGGCCGCCGCTCGACGCGTCGATTGTTTCGGACGAAGCGGGCGCCGGCGAGCATGGCTCTTTCACGGGCGCCTTCGTCGGCATGTGCGCGTTTGACGTGTCCGGCCAGGGCGCGGTCGCGGATTTCGCCTATTTCGACTACGCGCCCGAGGACTGACGTTGCGGCCGGCGCACGACGCGGACCTTGCCGCTTCGACCGCCGCCGCAGAAGAACTGGTCGGCGCCGTCGGATTCGAGCCCGGAGACGCTGACGCCCGCCGGCATGCGCAGCGCCTCCAGCACCTCGCCGGTCTCCGGCGCGACGCGGCGCAACTCGCTCTCGTCAATCTCCCAGGTTCCGTGCCAGAGTTCGCCCTCGACCCAGGTAACGCCGGTGACGAAGCGGTTGGATTGCAAGGTGCGCAGGATCGCGCCGCTCTCGGGATCGATCTGGTGAATCTTGCGGGCGCGGTGCTGCCCTACCCACAGGCGGCCCTCCGCCCAGGCCATGCCCGAGGCGCCGCCCTCTGGCGTCGGCACGCTCGCCACGACGCGCCCCGTCGCGGGATCGATCTTGTGGATCGCCTCGCCGACGATCTGGTAGAGATGCGTGCCGTCGAAAGCGGTTCCGGCATGGGCGGGCACGTCGAGGGCCCGCAGGATTGCGCCGCTCCCGGGGTCTATCGCGCAGAGTCTGTCGCCCGCAGCGATCCAGATATGGGCGCCGTCGTAGGCGACCCCGCCGATCTGGGACACGCCGGGGAAGGGGCCGATTTCGCTCAAGATGGCGGCGGATGAGGTTTTCATGCCGCGATCCTACAGCCCCGCCGGCGCGGCGGGGAGTAACAAGCTTGTCGGGAAACCCAACGTCGGCGGCGTCATCCAGCGGCGCGCGCGGCCGGCCCCAATCGCCTGCGCCTTGCCCTGGGTCAGCAGCGCTTCCAGCGCCCGCTGCACCGTGCGCGGGCTCGCGCCGAGCGCCAAGGCCAGCGCCGAACTCGACCACGCTTCGCCATCCGCCAGCAGCGCCAACACCTCGGCGTGCGCCTCCTCCACCAGCGGCGCCAGCACCGCGACGCCCGCCCGCGCCGTGAGCCGGAAGCCGCCCTCGACCGCCTCTACGCCCGCCAGGGCCCCAAGGGCCTTGCGCAGCCGGCCGATCTCGACGCGCAGACGGGCGCGATGCGATTCGTCGGCGTGGCGGGCGCCGAAAGCGCGGGCGAGCAGATGCGTCCGCGTCGCCGCGCCCGGCCAAGCCTCGGCCAGCGCGCGCACGAGCGCGAACAACACCGGCCGGCTTTGCAGCGCCGCCGCCGCGCCGCCCTCGGCGACGACATGCCGGCAGGCGTCGATAACGAGCGCGCCCGAAGCGAGCAGCGCCTCGACCTCGTCGAGCCTGAGCGGGCGATCTCCAGCGCGCGCCACGGGCGCATCGAGCGCCTGCATGGCCGCGTCCGTCTCGGCGATCAGCGCGGCGATGCAGGTTGCCCTCGCCAGCGCCCGCGCCTCGTCCAAGGCGGCGCGCGCGGCTTTCATGCGCAGCCGGCGGATGGCGACGGCGGCGAGCGTCAGGAGATAGGCCGCGCGCGAGGATGGCGGCAGCGGCCCGGGGTCGAAGGCGGCGATGGCGCGCTCGGCCTCGTCGAGCCGACCGATGAGGACGAGACGGCGTATGGCGAGATAGCGGGCGTGGGCGGCGTTGGCGCGGTCGCCGAGCCGGTCGAGCGTCCGGGCGGCCGCTTCGAGCGGGCGCTCGGGCGCGGCGAGATCGCGCGACACCAGCGCGATCTCGGCTTGCGCCACCGCGCAGCGGGCGCTTGCGGCGGGTTCGCGCGCGCCGAACCCGCGCGCGGCGCGGCGCAGCAACGCGCGCGCCCGGGCTAGATCGTCGAGCTGCGCCATCGCGATGCCGCGCAAGGCCAGCGCCGGCGGATCGTCGCGCGGGCGCACATGGTTGCGCGCGG
>JAJYDD010000137.1 GCA_021777795.1 Pseudomonadota bacterium
CGTAAGGGCGCCGATCCCGGCACCGATTGGAAGACGCAACTGACCGCCATCGGCGCGGTGGGGAACTGATCCATGCGAGCCCAGATGCTTGACGACGCGCCGAGCGCGCATTCGCAATCCACCACGCCGATCGCCCAGATCGATCCTGTTCCCAGGGTCTCCATTCAGGCGTTCTGCGAATCCCCCGAGGCGGCGGCCGTCATCCAGGCCGCCATCGGCGACCGGCGCATGAACAAGGCGCATGTCAAACAGAACATGGGCGGCGCGGCGGCGGCGGTCGAGGCTTATCGCAATTCGCCGACGCCCAACGTCATCGTCATCGAGGCGACGAGCGATCGCGATCTCTTGGTCTCCCAACTCGACGAACTCTCCGAATATTGCGACGCCGGCACCAAGGTCGTCATCGTCGGCAAGGTCAACGACATCGTGCTTTATCGTCAGTTGATCGCGCGCGGGGTGAGCGAATATCTGGTGCTGCCGTTCAGCGTCGTCGATTTCGTCAGCGCCGTCTCGCAGCTGTTCAAGACGCCGGGGGCCAAGCCGCTCGGGCGCGTCATCGCCGTCATCGGCGCCAAGGGCGGCGTCGGCGCCTCGACGGTGGCCCATAACGTCGCCTGGCATTTCGCCACCGAACTCGGCGCCGACACCATCATCGCCGATCTCGACCTCGGCTTTGGCACCGCAGGGCTCGACTTCAACCAGGATCCGCCGCAGGGCGTCGCCGAGGCGGTGTTCGCGCCCGACCGCGTCGACGCCACGCTGGTCGACCGGCTGCTCTCGAAATGCGGCGACAACCTGCATCTTCTGGCCGCGCCCGCCATGCTCGACCGGCTCTACGATTTCGGCGAAGTCGCCTTCGATTCGCTGATCGACGCGATGCGCGCCTCGACGCCGTGGATCGTGCTCGACGTGCCGCATGGCTGGACGGCCTGGACGCGGCGCACGCTGGTGGCCGCCGACGAGGTCATCGTCGTCGCCGAGCCGGATCTCGCCAATCTGCGCAACGCCAAGAACATCGTCGACAACATCCGCACCGCCCGTCCGCACGACCACCCGCCGCGCCTCATCCTCAACAATGTCGGCGTGCCGAAGCGGCCGGAGATCCCGGTCGCCGATTTCGCCAAGACCATCGAGATGGAGCCGACGGCGGTGCTCGCCCACGACGCCAAGCTGTTCGGCTCGGCGGCCAATAACGGGCAAATGATCGCCGAAATCGAGCCCAAGGGCAAAACCGCCGAAACCTTCGGCGTCATTTCCGGCCTGATCGCCGGGCGCGGCGAGGTCAAGAAACAGAAGCGCGGGCTGTTCGACCAATTCCTGCCCAAACTCAGCAAGAAAGCGTGACGGGCGCCTGCCCGCCGCGCGCCAAGCGATGACGCCTCCTCTCGCAATCGGGAAGATGGAACATGTTCGGTAAGCGTGCCAATTCCGGCGCAAGCGGCGCGACGCCGCTCCCGGCGCAGACGCTCACGCCTTTGCAGGCCGAGCCCGCCTACGGCGCGACGCCCGCGCCCGCCGCCTATGTTCGCGAGAGCGAGGCGCGCCCGGAAAGCTATTTTCAGACCAAATCCATGATCTTCAGCGCGCTGATCGAGGCCATCGATCTCTCGGCGCTGTCCAAGCTCGATCAGGAAAGCGCGCGCGAGGAAATCCGCGACATCGTGCACGAGATCGTCACGATCAAGAACATGGTGCTCTCCATCGCCGAGCAGGAGGATCTGCTCGACGACATCTGCAACGACGTGCTCGGTTTCGGGCCGCTCGAACCCTTGCTGGCGCGCGACGACATCGCCGACATCATGGTCAACGGCCCGCAGCGCACCTTCATCGAAGTCGGCGGCAAGATCCAGCTCACCAACGTGCGCTTCCGTGACAATGCCCAGCTCATGAACATCTGCCAGCGCATCGTCAGCCAGGTCGGCCGGCGCGTCGACGAGGCCTCCCCCATCTGCGACGCCCGCCTGCTCGACGGCTCGCGCGTCAACGTCATCGCGCCGCCGCTGGCCATCGACGGCGCGGCGCTCACCATCCGCAAGTTCAAGAAGGACAAGCTGACGCTCGACCAGCTCGTGCGCTTCGGGGCGATCTCGCCCGCCGGCGCCGAGATCCTCAAGATCATCGGCCGCGTGCGCTGCAATGTCGTCATCTCCGGCGGCACCGGCTCGGGCAAGACGACGCTGCTCAACTGCCTGACCAACTACATCGACGCCGGCGAGCGCGTCATCACCTGCGAGGACGCGGCCGAGCTTCAGTTGCAGCAGCCCCATGTCGTCAGGCTGGAGACGCGCCCGCCCAACCTCGAAGGCGTCGGCCAGATCACCATGCGCGATCTCGTCAAGAATTGCCTGCGTATGCGGCCCGAGCGCATCATCGTCGGCGAGGTGCGCGGACCCGAGGCCTTCGACCTGTTGCAGGCCATGAACACCGGCCACGACGGCTCGATGGGCACGCTGCACGCCAATAGCCCGCGCGAGGGGCTGAGCCGTCTGGAATCGATGATTACGATGGGCGGCTTTTCGCTGCCGACCAAGACGATCCGCGAGATGGTGGTCGCCTCTGTCGACGTCATCGTGCAGGCCGCGCGTCTGCGCGACGGCTCGCGCCGCATCACCCATATCACCGAGGTGATGGGCATGGAGGGCGACACGATCATCACCCAGGATCTGTTCGTCTATGAACTGCTCGGCGAAGACGCGCAGGGCAAGCTGAAGGGGCGCCATCGCTCCACCGGCATCGGACGGCCGCGCTTCTGGGATCGGGCGCGCTACTACGGCGAGGAGAAGCGGCTCGCCGCCGCCCTCGATTCTTCCGAGGTCAAGGACGTCGACACTTTCTGAACGCTAAGGCGATCCGGCCATGAATATAGCTCTGCTTTTCGCGCTGTTGCTGGCCCTGGCGGTCGGCGGTCTGGCTTTCGCCTTTCTCGGCGGCGACAGTTTCGCCGCGCGCCGCCAGCAGGCGCTCACCAAACCCAACCGCAAGGTGCAGGATGCGGTCGGCGAACGGGCCGCCAAGAAGAAGCAGATCGCCGAAAGCCTCGCCGAACTCGACAAGAGGGCAAAGGGCCGGCGCGTCGACTTGCAGACGCGGATCGAGCAGGCGGGCCTGACGATGCGCAAGGGACCGTTCCTGATGATTTTCGCGGGGGTCGCCGCGGTCATCGGCTTGTTGACGCTGGTCAAGTTCGGCAACCCGATCATCGCCGGTCTGATGGCGATCACTATCGGCTTCGGCATGCCCAATCTGGTGCTCGCCCGCATGCGCGCGCGTCGCATCAAGAAATTCGTCGATCGTCTGCCGGAGGCGCTCGACATCATCGTGCGCGGCGTGCGCGCGGGCCTGCCGGTCAACGATACGCTGCGCATCATCGCCAGCGAGGCGCAGGAGCCGGTGCGGTCGGAATTCCGGCGCGTCGTCGAGCAGCAGGCGCTCGGCATCTCGGTGCCCGAAGCCTTGGCGAAGATGGCGCGGCGCGTGCCGGCGACCGAGACCAACTTCTTCGCCATCGTCATCGAGATCCAGTCCAAGGCCGGCGGCAACCTCTCCGAGGCGGTCGCCAACCTCTCCAAGACGGTGCGCGACCGCAAGAAGATGCGCTCCAAGATCGGCGCCATGTCGATGGAGGCCCTCGCTTCGGCGGCGATCATCGGCGCGGTGCCGTTCCTCGTCTCCGGCGCGCTCTACATGACGTCGCCCAAATATATGGGCCTGCTGTTCTCGACCAGCCACGGCCGCATCGTCACCATCATCGGCCTGTGCTGGATGGCGATCGGCGGGGCGGCCATGAAGAAGATGATCAACTTCGACTTCTGACGGCCAGTTCGCATTCTAAGGCAGGTTCCCATTTCTAGGATAGTCCGGCCATGATGGACGAAATTCTCGCCAAGCTCGGCGATCCCGGATTTCTCGTGACGCTGCTCGTCTCGCTCGGCTGCGCGACGACGGTTTTGCTCGCCTTCATTCCGCTGTTGCAGAAGGACGACATGGCCCGGCGGATCAAGGCGGTGTCGAGCGAGCGCGAACGCATCCGGATGCGCGAGCGCGAGCGGCTGGCGGCCTCCTCTGGCCAGCAGCAGAAGGCGACCCTGCGCTACAAGACCGGCGGCCTGTCCAAGCAACTCGTCGAGGGGCTGAATCTCAGTTCCTGGCTCAACACCGACACCGCCAAGATGAAGCTGGCGATGGCGGGCTTTCGCGGCCAGGGGGCCGAGAACGCCTTCTTGGCCTATCGGCTGGCTGCGCCGATTGTCTTCTTCATCGCCGGCGCCGTCTATCTGTTTTTCATCGCCCACCTGCAATGGTCGTTCCTCATGAAGGCGGGCGCGTCGGTCGCCTGCGCCTATCTCGGCATCAAGGCGCCGGAAATCTTCCTCAACAACAAGATCGGCAAGCGCAAGAAGGCGATGGGCAGGGCCTATCCGAACATGGTCGACCTGCTCATCATCTGCGCGGAATCCGGCATGTCGATCGAACATTCCGTGCGCAAGGTCGCCCAGGAGATCGGCGCCGAGAGCATCGAGCTGGCCGAGGAAATGTCGCTGCTGGCGGCGGAGATGTCGTTCCTGGAAAACCGGCGCGTCGCCTTCGAGAACCTCACCGCGCGCGTCGGGCTCGATTCGGTCAAGCAACTGACGACCGTGCTCATCCAGTCGGAGAAATACGGCACGCCGCTCGGCTCGGCGCTGCGCGTGCTCGCCCAGGAGAGTCGCGACGCCCGTATGACAGCGGCGGAGAAGAAAGCCGCCGCGCTGCCGCCTTCGCTCACCGTGCCGATGATCGTCTTCTTCCTGCCGGGCCTGTTCTGCGCCATTCTGACCCCCGCCATCATCCAGATCAACCACTGGAACTGACAGGGGTTTCGCCCGGGCGGTTGCGCGCGGCGGCGCGAAAGCGCATCTTGGGGGCATGTCCGCCGAATCTTACGCCGCTTCGGCGCGGTCGATCTCCGAGCGCGCCCGCGCCACTCCCTCCGCGCGCGCCTCGTCGCCCGCGCCCTATCTCGATTCGCTCAACCCTGAGCAGCGCCGCGCCGTCGAGGCGCTCGACGGGCCGGTGCTGGTGCTCGCAGGCGCCGGCGTCGGCAAGACGCGGGTGCTCACCACCCGCATCGCCCATATCCTGGGCCGCCGCCTCGCGCGCGGCCAGGAAATCCTCGCCGTCACCTTCACCAACAAGGCAGCGCGCGAAATGCGCGAGCGCATCGAGGCGCTGACCGGCATCCCCGACGGGATGCCGTGGATGGGCACGTTCCATTCCATCGGCGCGAAAATCCTGCGCCGTCACGCCGAGCTTGTCGGGCTGAAGCCGAATTTCACCATTCTGGACACCGACGACCAGTTGCGTCTGCTCAAGCAACTGCTGAAAGCCGAGAACATCGACGAGAAGCGTTGGCCGGCGCGTGCGCTCGCCGGGCTCATCGACGACTGGAAGAATCGTGGCCTCACCCCCGCCGACGTCGGCGCGCGCGAGGCCGCCGGCTTCGCCAACGGCCTCGCCGCCAAGCTCTACAAGGATTACCAGGGCCGGCTGAAGACGCTCAACGCCGTCGATTTCGGCGACCTGTTGCTGGAATCGCTGCGGCTGTGGCGCGAAAACCCTGACATTCTGGCGAAATACCAGGAGCGTTTCCGCTACATTCTCGTCGACGAGTACCAGGACACCAACGCCGTCCAATATCTGTGGCTGCGGCTTATCGCGCAGACCAGCCGCAACCTGTGCTGCGTCGGCGACGACGACCAGTCGATCTACGGCTGGCGCGGCGCCGAGGTGGAAAATATTTTGGGCTTCGAGCGTGATTTCCCCGACGCCACGGTGATCCGGCTGGAGCGCAATTACCGCTCGACCGGCCATATCCTGGCGGTGGCCGCTGGGCTCATCGCCCATAACCGCAAACGGCTCGGCAAGACGCTGTTCACCTCCGCCGAGCCCGGCGCCAAGCCGACCGTGCGCGGCGTCCACGATTCCCACCAGGAAGCGCGCGAGATCGGCGACGAGATCGAGGCCGAGCAGCGGCGCGGAACCTCGCCCGCCGACATGGCGATCCTGTTGCGCACCACCGCGCAGATGCGCGCCTTCGAGGATCGTTTCAACGAGGCCGGCATCCCCTATCGCATCGTCGGCGGCCCGCGCTTCTACGAGCGCGCCGAGATCCGCGACGCGCTGGCCTATCTCCGGCTGGTCGCGCAGGCCGACGACGATCTCGCCTTTGAGCGCATCTACAACACGCCGCGCCGGGGCCTGGGCGAGGCGACGCTGGCGCAGCTTCACGCCGTCGCCCGCCCCGCCGCGCTGTCGCTGACCCACACGGCGCGCAGCCTCATCGAGACCGACGAACTGAAGCCGAAGCCGCGTCAGGTGTTGCGCGATCTCTTGGCCGATTTCGAGCGCTGGCGCGCGCTTCCCGGCACGCCGGAGGATCTTGCCCGCGTCGTCGTCGACGAGAGCGGGCTGGTGGCGATGTGGACGGCGGAAAAGACCCAGGAGGCCAATGGCCGCCTCGACAACTTGAAAGAGCTTGTGCGCGCCATCGGCGAGTTTCCGACGCTGGAGGCGTTTCTGGAGCATGTCGCGCTGGTCACCGAGGTGCAGAGCCAGGATTCAGGCCCGCGCGTGACGCTGATGACGATGCACGCCGCCAAGGGGCTGGAGTTCGACGTCGTGTTCCTGCCCGGCTGGGAGGAGGGGCTGTTCCCGAGCCAGCGCGCGCTCGACGACAACGGCCTGGCCGGCCTGGAGGAGGAGCGCCGGCTCGCCTATGTCGGCGTCACCCGCGCCAGGCGGCGGGCGGCGATCTATTTCGCCGCCAACCGGCAGGTGCGCGGCTTGTGGCAATCCTCGCCGCCGTCGCGCTTCATCGACGAATTGCCGGAGGCGCATGTCGAGGTCATCGAGGCCGCCGACCCGCCGAATTACGCGCCCGCCAGCCGCTTCGACGAGGCGGTGTTCTCCGGGCGGCGCTATGAGACGCCGGGCTGGAAGCGGGCGCAGGAGCGTTCGCAGGACGCCGGCTATCGCCGCCCCGCGCCGCCGCGCGTCATCGAGGGCCGGGCGATGGCGCTGGGCGCGGAGACCTCGGCCTATCGCATCGGCGAGCGGGTCTTCCACCAGAAATTCGGCCCCGGCCGGGTCACGGCGGTCGATGGCGCCAAGTTGACGGTGGATTTCGACAAGGCGGGGCGCAAAATGGTGCTCGACAGTTTCATCAGCCGCGAGGCGTGAGCATGGCCGTTATCGTCAACCCGTCGCCGAGCCTGTTGAGCGAGGCCGAAATCGCGCCCTGGCGCAAGATTCCGGTCGCCATCGCCGCCGACCTCTCGCCCGAGATCGCGCTCGTCGATTCCGCCATCCGCCCCTTGCGCCCGCCCGGCCGCCAACCGCCGCTGGTCGGGCGCGCGGTGACGGCTTTGTGCGAGCCGCCGGATTTCGGCGCCGTGCTGCACGCGCTCGACCTGACCGCGCCCGGCGACGTCCTGGTGATCGCGGCCAACGGCGCGCGCGAGGCGGCGATGATCGGCGAGATCCTTTCCGGCCATCTGCGCCGGCGCGGCGTCGTCGGCGTGGTCTGCGACGGCGCGGTGCGCGATGTCGCGACGCTGGCGACTTTCTCGGATTTCTCGGTGTTCTCGCGCTCGATCACGCCGCGCGGCCCGACCGGGGCCGAGCGCGGCGCGGTGAATGTGCCGGTGACCATCGGCGGCGCGCGGGTTTCGCCGGGAGATCTGATTCTCGGCGACGACGACGGCCTCGTCGCGCTGACGCCGCAAGATGTGCGCACCAGGCTTGGGGCCGCTGAGGCCAAGCTTGCCAAGGAGGGCGAGTGGATCGCGGGGCTGGAATCGGAACGCGCGGTGGCGGAGGTGTTCGGGCTGGCCGCCGAAACGCGGGGCTGAGGTCAATCCGGCGCGGCGGCCGCGAATTCCTCGCTGTCGAGAACGGCCTTCGCATCGGCGGCGATCTCGCGCCGTCGCTCGTCGCTCATCGCGTCCAGCGTGCGATAAGGCATCGCCAGGCGAGGATTGCGGCCGAGCTGCGCCCGGTTGCGGGCGAGAAAATCCCAGTACAGCGGGTTGAACGGGCAGGCGCCGGGGCCGCTCTTGGCTTTGGGATCATAGGCGCAGCCGCCGCAATAATTCGACATCCGATGGATATAGGCGCCGGAGGCCGCATAGGGCTTGGAGCCGACCACGCCGCCATCGGCGAACAGGGCCATGCCGTGGGTGTTGGGCAATTCCACCCATTCGAAGGCGTCGGCGAAGACGGCCAGATACCATTGCTCCACCTCAGCCGGCGCGAAGCCCGCGATCAGCGCCAGATTGCCGGTCACCATCAGCCGCTGGATGTGGTGGGCGTAGGCGTGGCGGCGGGTCTGGCCGACGACTTCGGCGACGCAGGCGAGTTTGGTCTTGCCGCTCCAATAGAACCACGGCAGCGGCCGCTGCGCGTCGAGCGCGTTCGAGCGCGCGAAATCCGGCATTTTGAGCCAATAGATGCCGCGCATGTACTCGCGCCAGCCGAGAATCTGGCGCACGAAACCTTCGACCGCGTTGAGCGGCGCCTCGCCGCTGAGATAGGCGCGCTCGGCCGCCGCGCAGGTCTCGCGCGGCGACAGCAGGCCGAGGTTGAGATAGGGCGACAGCGTCGCGTGATGCAGGAAAGCCTGACCCAGCGCCATCGCGTCTTGATATTCGCCAAAGGCCGGCAAATGGTCGCGCACGAAGGCGTCGAGCGCCGCCTGCGCCTCGGCGCGGCTCGTCGCCCAGCCGAAGGGTTCGAGATCGCCGAAGTTATGCGGGAATCGCCGCGCCACCAGATCGAGAACTTCGCGGGTCATCGCGTCGGGGGCGAAGCGCGGCGGCGGTTTCGGGCGGAAGCCTTTGGGCGGCGGCTTGCGGTTTTCGGCGTCGAAATTCCAGCGCCCGCCGACGGGTTCGCCGCCTTCCATCAGAAGGCCGAAGCGGCGGCGCATGTCGCGATAGAAAAACTCCATCCGCAGACCCGAGCGCCCGCGCGCCCAGGCGGCGAAATCGCTGCGGCTCGCATAAAAGCGGTTGTCGGCGCGCATTTCGATCTCGGCGCCGAACCCGCCCGCCCGCAGGCTCGCCTCGACCCGCCACTCGCCGGGTTCGG
>JAJYDD010000138.1 GCA_021777795.1 Pseudomonadota bacterium
GCTCATCATGAATCCCAAGGTGCTGCTGCTCGACGAACCGGTGGCGGGCCTGAGCGAAGCGGAGACCGCGCGCACCGCCGAACTCGTCAGGCGGCTGCGCGCGCCCGAACGCAGCATCGTCGTCATTGAGCACGACATGGATTTCGTCGAGCGCGTCGCCGATCAGGTGACGGTGCTGCACGAAGGCCGGATGCTGTTCGACGGCTCGATGCAGCAGGCGCGGCGGGACGCGCGAGTCGTCGAGGTTTACATCGGCCGATGAGCCCGCATCTCGAAGTCGTCGGCCTTGTCCATCATTACGCAAGCGCGCAGAGTTTGCGCGGCGTGTCGTTTTCCCTCGGGCAGGGTGAGTGCCTCGCGTTGCTGGGGCGCAACGGCGCCGGCAAGACGACGCTGCTGCGCTGCCTGACCGGCGTCTACGACGCAACGGGCGGCGAGATCAAGTTGAACGGCGAGGAGATTGGCGCCTGGCCCTCGCATGCGCGTTCGCGCGCCGGGATAGGCTATGTGCCGCAGGGGCGCGAAATCTTTCCCGACCTCACCGTCGGCGAAAATCTTCAAGTCGCCGCCAAGGCGCACGGGCTCAAGGACCCGGGCGTGGAACGCGAGGTCGCGCAATTGTTTCCCGTGCTCGCCGAAATGCGGGGTCGGCGCGGCGGCGATCTCTCCGGCGGCCAACAGCAGCAACTGGCGATCGGCCGGGCGCTGATGGGACGCCCGAAGCTGCTCATCCTCGACGAGCCGACCGAGGGCGTTCAGCCCAACATCGTCAAACAGATCGAGAGCGTCATCGCGCTCCTGAAGGGCCGCATCAGCATTCTGCTGGTCGAGCAATATTACGATTTCGCGCGAACGCTCGCGGACAAATACGTCGTGCTGGAGCGCGGCGCGGTGGCGGCTTCGGGCCTCGGCGCGGACATGGATCGCGACCGCGTCAGCCAGTTCCTTTCAATATGAGCGCAACCCGAACAAGGAGACCGTCATGAGCCGTCGTCATGTCATTGAGCCGACTCCCGAAAGCATGGTGCTTGGCTATTTCGACGCGACGCGCCCGCCAGTCCTGACCGTCGCTTCCGGCGATATCGTCACGCTGACCAGTTGGCCCGCCGGCGGCAAGGAGACGCTCATTCCCGACGCGAGCCGCATCGAGCCCCTGCATCTGGCCGCGCTCGAAGCGCATCCGCCGGGGCCTGGCCCGCATTTCATCACCGGCCCGGTATTCGTCGAAGGCGCGAAGCCCGGCGGCGTGTTGCAGATCGACATTCTCGAACACACGTTCCCGATCGACTGGGGCTTTGTCTCGATCCTGCCGCTGCTCGGCGCCCTGCCTGATGAATTCACCGACTATGAAACCATCCATCCCACGATCGACCGGGCGAAGAACCTCTGCGTGTGGCCGTGGGGCAAGACGTTGGCGCTCGACCCGTTCTTCGGCATCATCGCCGTCAGCCCGCCGAAGGCTTGGGGCCGACATCCCTCGCCGCCGCCGCGCGCCTTCGGCGGCAACATGGACAACAAGGAACTGAAGCCGGGAACGACGCTCTATTTGCCGGTGTTCGAGGAAGGCGCGCTGTTCTGGGCGGGCGATGGCCACGGCGTGCAGGGCGACGGCGAAGTGTGCATCACAGCGCTGGAGACAGGCTTGACTGGCAGCTTCCGCCTGACCGCCCGCAACGATCTTCATTTCAAATCGCCGTTCGCGGAGACGCCGACCCATCTCATCAGCATTGGCATCGACGAGGATCTCGACGACGCCGCCGAGATGGCCGTGAGACAAATGGTCGAGCATGTCTGTCGGGTCAGCGCGCTGACGCGAAACCAGGCCTATATGCTTTGCTCACTCGCCGGGGATTTACGCGTGACGCAAATTGTCGATGGCAACAAGGGTTGCCATATGATGCTGGCCAAAGCTGATATTTGAGCGCCCAGAGGGGCGGGAAGTCCGTAAATAGGTTTGGGCTCAGGGCCCGGTCAAGGGCCGCTGCTCGCGCCCATAGCGTGATCGACGGGAACAGTTCGAGCGATGACGCCGAGCTGTCGTAGAGCGCGCGCGGGTATAAGCCGCGCGTCCAACCGCGGAATCCACCGCCATCCAGACCTTCAAGCCGCTCAGAAAGGGGACATTCTCACGTGGGCCTAACAGGGGACATTCGCATGTTGCGTTGACATCACGGCCCGTTCGCTTGCGCTCGCCGTTAGCATCGTCTATTCTGGATATATGGAATCAAACGATGTCATTGGCGCGCTGGCCTCGCTCGCGCAACAAACGCGGCTGGATACTTTCAGGCTGTTGGTCACGCGCGAACCCGAAGGGGTCGCTGCTGGCGAACTGGCCCGGCTGATCGACGTGCCGCAAAACACCATGTCCGCGCATCTTGCGATCCTGTCGCGGGCAGGGCTCGTCACGGGCGAGCGCCATAGCCGCTCGATCATCTATCGCGCCAATCTCGACCGGCTGCGCGATCTGATGCTGTTCCTCATCAAGGATTGCTGCGGCGGCCGTAGTGAGCTGTGCGCGCCCCTGATCGCTGATCTCAATCCCTGCTGCCCGCCTGCGGAGTCCGCTCATGGCTGATGGCGTCTTCAACGTGCTGTTTTTCTGCACAGGCGACGGCGCGCGCTCGCTTCTCGCCGAATCGATCTTGCGAAAGGACGGCGCCGGGCGCTTTCGCGCCTTCTCGGCGGGAAGCCGCCCCAAGGGCGTCGTCAATCCGTTCGCCATCAAAGGGTTTAAGAGCCTGAAAGCTCCGACTGACGGTCCTCGTTCGAAGTCGTGGGACGAATTCGCCGCGCTCGAAGGGACGACCAGACCTCGGCCGGAATCGGCATGATGGACGTCGTCATCTATCACAACCCGGCCTGCGAGACCTCGCGCAACACGCTGGCGATGATCCGCAACGCCGGCGTCGAGCCGCATATCATCGAATATCTGAAATGTCCGCCGACGCGCTTGGCTCTGACGCAAATGCTGGCGCGCGCGGGTCTGACAGTGCGACAGATTCTCAGGCAGAAGGGGACGCCCTACGACGAGCTCGGGCTCGGCGACCCCTCGCTCTCCGACGAGACGTTGCTCGATGCGATCGGCGCGCATCCGATCCTGATGAACAGGCCGCTGGTCGTTTCGCCCAAGGGCGTAAGGTTGTGCCGGCCCTCGGAGAAGGTGCTCGACCTTCTGCCGCCGCAGCGCGCGGAGTTCATCAAGGAAGACGGCGAGCGCGTTATAGACGCGCAGGGTCATCGCGTCGCGACCGCATAAGGGTGAGCCATGTCGACTTTCGAACGCTATCTCACGATCTGGGTCGCCCTTTGCATCATCGCCGGAATCGCGCTCGGGCATTGGATTCCCGATGCCTTCCATGCGATCGGCGCGGCGGAAGTGGCGAAAGTCAATCTGCCGGTCGCGGCGTTGATCTGGCTGATGGTCATTCCGATGCTGATAAAGATCGATTTCGCCGCGCTCGGGGAAGTGCGCAAGCATTGGCGCGGGATCGGCGTCACGCTCTTCGTCAACTGGGCGGTCAAGCCATTTTCGATGGCGGTCCTGGCCGCGTTCTTTATTGGTCATGTCTTCCGGCACGCGCTGCCGGCGGACCAGATAAACTCCTATATCGCGGGTTTGATCATCCTGGCGGCGGCGCCCTGCACCGCCATGGTGTTCGTGTGGTCGAACCTGACGAAAGGCGAGCCGAATTTCACGCTGAGCCAGGTGGCGCTCAACGACACGATCATGGTGTTCGCATTCGCGCCGATCGTCGGCTTGCTGCTCGGCCTGTCCTCGATCACCGTGCCTTGGGGCACTCTGGCGCTCTCGGTCGCCCTTTATATCGTTGTGCCGGTGATTGTGGCGCAGCTTCTGCGTCACCAGTTGCTGACAAACGGGGGAGAGGCCGCGCTGGCGCGCGTGCTGGGAGCGCTGCAACCTCTGTCCCTGGTTGCCTTGCTGGCGACGCTGGTGCTGCTGTTCGGATTTCAGGGCGAACAAATCATCGCGCAGCCCCTCGTCATCCTGATGCTGGCCGCGCCAATCCTGATTCAGGTCTATTTCAACGCGGGCTTCGCCTACCTGCTTAACCGCATGACGGGAGAGCAGCATTGCGTCGCCGGGCCGTCGGCGTTGATCGGAGCTAGCAATTTCTTCGAGCTCGCGGTGGCGGCCGCGATCAGCCTGTTCGGCTTCCATTCCGGCGCGGCGCTCGCCACCGTGGTCGGCGTGCTGATCGAAGTGCCGGTGATGCTCTCGGTGGTGTTTATCGTCAATCAGTCGAAGGGTTGGTACGAACGCGGCGCGAAAGCGGCCACGCCGAGGGTTGGGGCCAAACCGGTTCGCGCGCCGTGAACGATCCGCCGAACCTCGATTCCGCGCTTCTGGCGCGCCCGGACGCGCATCTGCTAGAGCCGCGACGACGCGCGGCGCACGCACCCCGTATCCTGCTGCTTTATGGCTCGCTGCGCGAGCGATCCTTCAGCCGGTTTCTGACCCTTGAGGCCGAGCGACTTCTGCAATATCTCGGCGCCGAGACGCGCGTCTTCGATCCCCGAGGCCTTCCGCTTCCAGACGACGCCCCCGCCACCCATCCGAAAGTCGCCGAATTGCGTGAACTCTCGGCCTGGTCGGAAGGGCAGGTCTGGACGAGCCCCGAACGCCACGGGGCGATGACCGGCGTCATGAAAGCGCAAATCGACTGGATTCCTCTTTCGCTCGGCGCGGTGCGCCCGACGCAGGGCAAGACGCTTGCCGTGATGCAGGTCAGCGGCGGCTCGCAATCCTTCAACGCGGTGAACCAACTGCGCGTGCTCGGCCGCTGGATGCGCATGCTGACGATCCCCAACCAATCCTCCGTCGCCAAGGCCTACGAACAATTCGACGACGCCGGCCGCATGAAACCTTCGGCCTATTACGAGCGCGTCGTCGACGTCATGGAAGAGTTGATGAAGTTCACGCTTCTGACCCGAGATCGCTCGGATTACCTCACCGACCGCTACAGCGAGCGTCGTGAGGCTGCGCAGAAGCGGGAGGCCGAGGTCAAGCTCTCGGAGATTTAGCCACGCAGGCTGAGCGCTCCCGTTCGCCCATCGGGTGCGGTTCTTGTCCCGCCGGTTGCGGGGCAGGCGGTTTGGTCCGAGTGTGCGCACCCCCGTAAGGCGACGGGCGCGGAACTACGCCAAGCTGGCGGTCGAGATTCGAACTGCGGCGCTCGCCTCCATCGTCGAATGAAGTGATCCCGCTTCGATTCCGTTAGGCGCCGGGGCCGAACGGCGCCAAACTGCGACCTCTGGATTGGGGAGACGAAAATGGCCAAGGGTCAGATCAAAGGCAACAAGGAAGCCAAGAAACCCAAGGGCGAGAAACCGAAGGCCGAGGCGTCCGCTTACAAGCGCTCGCAGGGCAAAGGCGGCGCGCCGATCAGCGTTCCCGGCAAGAAGTGACCGCAGCGGCGGCGCGATCGAAGCCCGACGCGCCGCAAGGGCGCCTCGGGTCGGCGTTTCAAATTCCGCTGAGACCTGCGGCGGCCCTAAAAACTTGACGGCGCAGGCGCGCTCAGCTGAGGTTCGCGCGGGATCGGCGGGAGCGCATATGCGGAACGCGCGTTTTGTCTGCATGCCGCGCTCGGTCGAGGAGGCCGTCGCCGCCGTCGTCGAGGGCGGCGCGAATCCGCTAGCCGGCGCCACCTGGATTTTGCGCGCGCCCTTGCGCGGCGAGGCGCTGGCTGAGGGCTATGCGGTCCTCGGCGGCGCAGAGGACTTGTGCGCCGTGGAGATCGGCGAGGCAGGCATCCGCATCGGCGCCGCCGTCACCCACGCCGCGCTCAGCGTGGCCCTGGTGGGGGTCGAAGGCTTCGTCGGTCTGGCGCAGGCGGCCTCTGAGGCCGCTAACCCCGCCGTCCGCGAGGTCGCGACCGTCGGCGGCAATCTCTGCGCGGCGGGCTTTGCAGCTTCCGATCTCGCGCCGGCGCTGATCGCGGCCGGGGCGGAAGTCGAAATCCACAGCGCCGCAGGCGTTGAGCGCCAGTCCGTCGAGGCGTTTCTCGCCGCGCGCGCAACGCGGCCGCCGGGATGGCTGATGACGCGCATCTTCGCGCCGTGTTCGGCCCGGCTATCCGCCCATGCTCGCTTGCCACTGCGTCAGGCCGGGGATTATCCGGTCGCGATCCTCAGCCTCTCTATCGAACGCCGCGCGGATGGCGCGATCGCTTCGGCGCGGGTGGCTGTCGGCTCCGTCGAGCCGGTCGCGCGGCGCTGGCCGGGGCTGGAGCAGGCGCTTGAAGGGCAGACGCTCGATCCCGACGCGGCGGCCGAATGGGCGCGCGCGCGCCTGGGCGATTTCGAGGGCCGGGATGGCGTCGAGGCGCCTGGCTGGTATCGCACGCAGGTGCTGCCGGGTCTGGCGCGCGCCGCCTTCCGGTCCCTCCGGGCGCAGGTTTGAGCATGGCGCTGTCGCTGACGATCAACGGCGAGGTCTTCGCCAGCCGCCGCGATCCCATGACGCCGCTCATTGACGTGCTGCGCGAGGATCTCGCGCTGACGGGCGCCAAAGCGGTGTGCCGCGAAGGTTTTTGCGGCGCCTGTATGGTGCTGATCGACGGCCGGCCCGCCGTCTCCTGCCTGACGCCCATCGCTTTGGCTGAGGGGCGCGACATCCGCACCATCGAGGGCCTCGGTCGCGATGGCGAGCCGACGCCGTTGCAGCAGGCGCTGGAAGCGCAAGACGTCGTGCAATGCGGCATGTGCTTTCCCGGCATGGTGGTGACGCTGACTGCCTTCCTCGCCGCCGAGCCCGGCGCGACGCGCGACGAGATCAAGCGCGCCCTCGTCGGCAACATCTGCCGCTGCACCGGCTATGAGCGCATCATCGACGCCGCGCTCGTCTGCGCGGCCGGCGCACGCGACTGAGGAAATCCGCATGGACGCCGACGCCGCCGTGATGAACTACCCCCGCCGCGACTCCCGCGACAAACTCGCCGGCCGCACCCGCTACACCATCGACCGCGCCGCGCCGCGCATGCTTTACGCCGCCGTGCTGCGCTCCGAGGTCGCCTCGGCGCGCCTCGTCGGGCTCGACCTGTCGGCGGCCGAAGCCATGCCGGGGGTGCGCGCGACGATCACGGCCCGGGATGCGCCGGGCTTGCACGGCATCGGCATCGCCGACCACCCGCTGTTTGCCTCCGACCGCATCCGCTACCAGGCCGAACCCTTGGCCGCAGTGGCGGCGGACACGCCGGAGATCGCGCAGGCCGCGCTTGCGGCGATCCGGGTCGAGATCGAGCCGCTGCCTGGCGCGCTCACGATGGAGGAGGCGCTGCGGCCGGGCGCGCCGCTCGTGCATCCCGACTGGAAGACTTATGAGTTGCTGTTCGACGGCGCGAGCCGCGGCGGCAACGTGGCCTGGGAGGCGACTGTCCTACGCGGCGATTGCGAGGCGGCGTTCGCGCGCGCGGACGCCCTCATCGTCGAGAGCGTGTTCCGCGTCGGGCGGCAGAACCATCTGTCTTTCGAGCCGCGCGCGGCGATCGCGACCTATGAAGACGGGCGCTATCACATCGAATGTTCGACGCAGGCGCCCTGGACGGTGCGCAACGTCACCGCGCGCGTGCTCCAGGTTCCGCCCGCCTCGGTGCGCGTGACCGTGCCGCCGGTCGGCGGCGGCTTCGGGCTCAAGTTCGATTGCGCCATCGAGCCCATCGCGGCGCTGCTGGCCAAGAAATCCGGGCGTCCGGTCAAGCTCGTCAATTCTCGGCAGGAGGAGATGTCGACTTGCCTCTGCCGCGAGAACGCCGAACTGCGGCTGCGCTCGGCCGTCACCCGGGAGGGCGAGATTCTGGCGCGCGAAGCGGTGGTGCTGATGGATTGCGGGGCGTATGGCGGCGAGCAGATCTTTCTCACCACCATGACCGCCCACACCCTGCTCGGCAACTACCGGCTTGGCGCCGTCCGGCTGGTGAGCCGCGCGATTTACACCAACACAGCGCCCAACGGGGCCTTTCGCGCCTGCAACGGCGTCTACAACACTTTCGCGCTCGAACAGCACACCGACGAAATCGCCGCCCGCCTCGGCATGGACCCGCTCGCGTTCCGCCGCCGCAACGTGCTCGGCGACGGCGACCGTGGCGCGACGGGGCAGGTGTTCGAAGGCGATGTGCTCGGCCCGATGCTGGACAAGATGGCGGTGATCCGCGCCGCGCGTCCTGCGCGCGAACCTCTCGCCGACGGACGGCTCTACGGCCGCGCGACTACGGTCGGCACATGGTTCGTGTTCGTCGGCCCGTCGGCGGCGACGGTCAATCTCAACGCCGACGGCAGCGCCACCGTCGTCACTTCCGGCGTCGAGATCGGCTCCGGCTCGATGATGCAGGCGGTGCCGCAGATCGTGGCGGCCGAACTCGGCTTGCATCCCGACGACGTGATCGTGCGCCCCGCCGACACGGACGCGGCGGGCTTTGACGTCGGCGTCGGCGGCGGCCGCACCACGGTCTCGCTCGGCGCCGCCGCCCGCGCCGCCGCGCGCGAGGTGCGCGAGAAACTGCTGAAGGTCGCCGCCGAAATGTTGCAGACGCCGGCGGAGAGGTTGGCGCTGGGAGAGGGCCGAATCGAGATCGCCGGCGTCAAGGGATCGGGCGCGACGATCGCCGAAGTCGCGAGCCGCGCGCAGGCGCTGCTGGGGCCGCTGGGCGGCGCGGGCGCCTTCACCAACGCCCCCGTCGCCGCCCAACCCGGCTGCGCGCGCGGCCATTTCATCGACGCGCTGGAAATCCCGGTGTTCGCCGTCCACGATTGCGAACTGGCGGTCGATCCCGACACCGGGCGGGTCGAGATCCTCAGCTATACCGTGGTGCAGGACGTCGGCCGGGCAATCAATCCGCGCGCCATCGCCAGCCAAATCCAGGGCGGAGTGGTCCAGGGCCTCGGCTATGCGCTGCACGAGGAGATCACGCTCGACGCGCAGGGCCGCGTGCGCCAGACCGGCCTGGAGACCTACCGCGTTCCGCTGGCGCTCGACGTTGTGCCGGTGGAGGTGCATCTCCACGAGGGCGCGCCTTCGCGCGGGCCGCTCGGGGCCAAAGGCGCGGGCGAGGTTCCGATCCTCAATGTGGCGGCCACGGTGGCCTCGGCGGTCGCCGACGCGACCG
>JAJYDD010000139.1 GCA_021777795.1 Pseudomonadota bacterium
CGGTCGGCTCGGGCGCGCCCACGCGGCTGCGCTTGTGAAGTTGCACGCCGATATGGCTAATCCCGGCCCGTTCAGCCCCGACCCCGCCAGCGCCGGGCGGCGCGCGCTGCGCAACGGCGCGCTCGCCATGATCGTCTCCGGCGACGCCATCGACGGCGCCGCGCTCGCCTCGGCGCAATATGCGCAAGCTGAAAACATGACGGAGAAGTTCGGCGCGCTGGCTGCTCTGGCGCTATTGCCGGGGCCGGCGCGTGAGAAAGCTTTCGACAATTTCGGCCGCGTCTACGCCGCCGAACCGCTGATCCTCGACAAATGGTTCGCGCTCCAGGCGCTGATCGGTGAGGCGACGACGCTCGATCGCGTGCAGGCGCTGATGCGCCATCACGCCTTTTCGCTCTCCAACCCCAACCGCACGCGCGCGCTGATCGGCGGCTTTGCCGCCAACCAGACGCAGTTCAACCGCGCTGACGGCGCGGGCTACGAGTTCCTCGCCGACATCGTGCTGCATTTGGATAGTTCGAATCCGCAGATTGCGGCGCGGCTGCTCACGGCGCTGCGCTCTTGGCGGTCGCTGGAGGCGGGGCGAAGCAGCCGCGCCGAGGCGGCGCTTTCGCGCATCGCGGCGCGCGAAGTGCTGTCGGCGGATGTGCGTGACATCGTCACCCGCAGCCTGGATAGGGCCTGAACCGTCGAGAGGTGAGTCTGGGGCGCCTCGGCGGCGGGATTTTTAGAGCCGCCGCCATAATTCCCTGGACAATGAATCCCGCTGGGATTCTTATCATTTGCGATTCGGCATTGCGTGCGAGTTGCGCTGAAGTCACCAACATGGACGGGGGTCGTGCATGACGCGCGTGGGCGCGGCTGCGGGGGAGTCGTGTGCTTTCGACGTCCCGCAGAGATCGCGCGTTCTTAGGCGCGTCGGGGGGCGCTGGGCGGTAATGCGGACACAAGTGCGGCGGGCAATGGGATATGCGGGGCCGATTGCGGCCGCGCTCATTCTCATTCTCATCGCGGGCGTGGTGACTTGGCGGCTGGAGCGTTCGCGGCTTGCCGCGTTGGACTTCTCGGCCCGGTTGCTCGATCTGCGCGCCGGCGAGCTTGTGCGCAAGCTCGACGAGGGGTTCCAGGAGTCGCCGGCGGTTGATCCGCAAGTGCTCCTGGCCCGCGTGTTCGGCCGCGAGGCCACCGATTTCGGCGACGCCCTGTACATCGATCCGCAAGGCGCGGTGCGCGCCGCCTGGCCGCCGCGCCGCGCGCGGCCGGCGACGCTCTCAGAAGCCCTTGGCGGCGATGCGCTGCTGCCGCTGTTCGGAGACAAAGCCGGCGCGATGCGGGTCAAGGCGTCGATGGGCGTCGACAGCTACGCTGCGCTGCGCACGTTGGCCCAGGGGCGCGGGCAAGTGGTGCTGATCGCCAGCGAGCGCGAGATGCTGTCGAACTGGCGCGGCACCGCGCGCGTGCTGGCGGGGCTGATGGCGGCGGTCGTGCTGATCCTGGCCGGCAGCGCCGCTGCGTTCTGGCTTGACGCGCAGCGGGCGCGAGAGAAGGCCAAGCTCGCCGCATCCAGACGCGCCAACCTCGACATGGCGATGCGTCACGGCCGCTGCGGGCTGTGGACCTGGGATCTCGACGTCGGCCGCCTCAGTTGGTCGGCCTCGATGTTCGATCTCATCGGCGCGCCGCAGGGCAGTGCGACGCTGCGACTTCAGGACGTTGCGCGCCTTATACACCCCGACGACCCGACGCTGGAGTCGGTAGCCGAGGCCGCCCGTGCGGCGCCGCTAGGACCGATCGCCTTTCAGCGCCGGCTGCGTCGAGCCGACGGCGAGTGGATCTGGGTGGACCTACGCGCCGACATCGTCGAGGACGACGGTCGCCGCCGCCTCATCGGCATTGCCGTCGATGTCAGCGACCGCATGCGCGAAGCGGAAATCCTGGCCACCGCCGACCAGCGGTTGCGCGACGCCATCGAGGCGATCTCCGAAGCGTTCGTGCTGTGGGACTCCGCCAACCGGCTCGTGCTGTGCAATTCCAAATATCAGCATTTGCACAATCTGCCCCAGGATTCCACGCGCGCCGGCGCGCATTACACGGAACTGGCGCGGCTCGGACAGGCGCCGATCGTCTCCAACCAAATCGTGGTCGATCCCGACGATCCCGCGCCGCCGGACGGGCGATCGCGCACTTATCAGGCGCGCCTTTCCGATGGGCGCTGGTTGCAGGTCAACGAGAGGCGCACACGCGACGGCGGCTATGTCTCGGTTGGCACCGACATCACCGCCATCAAACAGAACGAGGAAGAGTTGCAAAAGTCCGAGCGGCTGCTGTTGCAGACGGTGGCGCAACTCAACCAGAGCCGCCGTTCGCTGGAGGCGCAGGCGCAGCAGATGGCAGAACTCGCCAAGGGCTATCTGGAGGAGAAAGCCAAGGCGGAGACCGCCAACCGCGCCAAGGCCGAGTTCCTCTCCAATATGGGCCACGAGTTGCGCACGCCTCTCAACGCCATCATCGGCTTTTCTGACATGATGCGCTGCGAGACCCTAGGGCCGCTGGCGGCCAAATATCTCGATTACGCCGCCAATATCTTCGACAGCGGCCAGTCGCTGCTGAAAGTGTTCGACGATGTGCTGGCGATGTCGAACCTCGAATCCGGCCGCATCCAGCTTCGCTACCAGAAATTCGCGGCGATCGAGGCGGTGGAGGCGGCGGTCGCCGACGTCTGCGAGGTCGCGCGCGAGAAGGATATCGCATTGCGCGTCGAGGTCGAGCCGTCGTCGTCCCTTCACGCCGACCGCGCGGCGGTGGCGCGCGTCTTGACGACGCTCGCCCGCAACGCCGTCAAATTTGCGCCGCGCGGCGGCTCGGTGTCGATCGGCGCGCAGAGCTTCCGTGAGCACATCTATTTCTATGTCGAGGACGACGGCCCCGGCATCCCCGAACACGATCTCGCCCGGCTCGGGCAGCCGTTCGAGCAGGCCAGCAAAGCGATGGCGAATGGCATGAAGGGCTCCGGCCTCGGCCTCGCCATCGCGCGCTCCTACTCGGAGTTGCACGGCGGCTCGCTCAATGTCTCCTCTCGTTTCGGCGAGGGCACGGTGGTTCTGGTGACCATCCCCAAGACGCCGCCGGGGCCGCGCGCGATGGCGGCCCATTCGGTGGCGTGACGTCGCCGCCCCTTTCGGCGGCGGGCGGTAATCCCCACATGACCCGTGCGCTCCCGATCCTCGCCGCTAGGCGCGGCGCGCGGCGAAACGCGGTATAGGTGTTTTCCGCTCCGGCGAAGGAGGCTCTTGGCGCATGGATGATTCGCACTTTCTCGGCCTGGCGAAGGCCGCGCTCGAACGCGCGCCGATCTTCGACGGCCACAACGATCTGCCCTGGGTCATTCGCCAGGATTCCGCCGCGCGCGGAGACGTATTCGCCTATGACCTCGCGGTCGTCCATGAACGCTCCGACACCGACATTCCCCGTTTGCGCGAGGGCTTCGTCGGCGCGCAGTTCTGGTCCGCCTTCCAGCCGACGAGCGCGCCGCATCCCGCTCGCACCACGCTGGAGATGATAGACACGATTCTGCGCATCGAGCAGGCGCACCCGGACGTGTTCCATCCCGCTCGCTCTTCCGCCGATTTCGCCAAGGCCCGCAAGTCCGGCAAGATCGCCTCTTTCATCGTCATCGAAGGCGGCGTCGGTCTAGAGAACGCGCTGGCCCCGCTGCGGGTCTGGTACGCGGCCGGGGCGCGGATGCTGATTCCCTGCCATAACGAAACGCTGGACTGGGTCGATTCCGCCACCGATGCGCCGCGCCACAACGGCTTCAACGCCTTCGGCCGCGCCGTCATCGCCGAGTGCAACCGTCTCGGCATGATCGTCGATGGCGCCCATGTCAGCCACGCCGGCCTGCGCATGCTGCTCGACGTCAGTGAAGCGCCGGTGTTCCTCTCTCACTCCAACGCCTTTTCGCTCTGCGATCACCCGCGCAACGCCCCCGACGACGTTCTGAAGCGGCTGAAGGACAACGGCGGGGTGGTCATGGCGACCTTCGTGCCCGGTTTTGTCAGCCAGCCCCTGCGCGATTGGCTCAAGCGCTCGCGCGACGCCTATGGCAAGGCGCCGCTGGCTAGCGACCCGAAGGCGCAACTCAAGGAGATCGAGACCCGCCACGGCCCGGCGCCGAAGGCGACGCTCGCAGAGGTGGCCGACCACGTCGTCTATCTCGTTGAGACGGCGGGGCTCGACCATGTCGGCATAGGCTCGGACTTTTTCGGCGGACCGCAGCCGCTGGGGCTTGAGCATGTCGGCCGCTTCCCGCATCTGGTGGCGGAATTGATGAAGCGCGGTTTCTCGGAGGCCGACGTCGCCAAGATCGCCAACGGCAACGCGCTGCGCGCCATGCGTGCGGTCGAAAAGGTGGGCGAGACGCTCCGGGAGACGCGCAAGCCTCTGGTCGGGCGGCTGGAGGATTTTCCTGGGGCCTAGCGCCTCAACGCTCGCGCGAGCGCATGCTGTCGTGCCAGCGGTGCAGCAGCAGCCATGAGAGGCCGGTGAAGAACAGGAAGATGAGAATTCCGGTTATCGAGATGAGAAATAGCGCGGCGAACATGCGCGGGATTTCGAGCCGAAAGCCGGATTCGACGATCCTGTAGGCCAGGCCAGAGCCCGCGCCCGCCGAACCCGCCGCGATCTCCGCCACGATGGCGCCGACGAGCGCCAACCCGCCGCCGATCCGCAGTCCGCCGAGAAAATAGGGCAGGGCCGAGGGCAGGCGCAAAAGCCGCAGTTGCTGCCACGGCGACGCGCCGTAAAGCTCGAACAGATCGAGGAGATTGTGGTCGGCCGAAGCGAGGCCGAGCGCGGTGTTGGACAGAATGGGGAAGAACGCCACCAGGAACGCGCACACCAGCACCGCCGCGCCCGAGGACATATAGACGAGCAACAGCGGCGCGACGGAGATGACCGGCGTCACCTGCATGACGACGGCGAAAGGGAAGAACGCGCGCTCCAGCGGCCGCCACAGGTGGAAGATCAGCGCCAGCGACACGCCGCCGACGATCGCGGCCAGCAGCGCCTCGAAGGTCGTCGTCAGCGTCACCAGCAGCGAGGCGCCGAGAGTCGACCAATCCTTGATAAGCGTGACGATCACCTCGCTCGGCGCGGGTAATAGAAACGATGGCACATGATCGAGACGGACATAGGCTTCCCACGCCAGCACCGCGATGACGAGCATGAGCGTGGGAAACAGATAATCTTCGAGGTTTTCGCGGGTCACGCCTGCGCTTCCTTCGATGCGGTCATGCGCATTTGGCCCCGTCCATCGCCGCGTGCAGGGCGGCCGAGACCTCGCGCACGCGCTCGGCGTAATAGGGGCCGAGGCGGAAATCCTCGTCGCGCGTCGCCAGCGGATCGATCTCGATTTCCGCTGACACGCGCCCCGGTCGCGGCGCCATGACGCAGATGCGGCTCGACAGATAGACGCTCTCGTAGACGGAATGGGTGACGAAGACGACCGTAGCGCCGATCGCGGTTCGCAACGTCAGCAGATCGTCGTTGAGCTTGGCGCGGGTGATCTCGTCGAGCGCGGCGAAGGGCTCGTCCATCAGCAGCACCGCCGGTTTCAGCACCAGCGCGCGGGCGATCGACACCCGCATCTTCATGCCGCCCGACAATTCGCGCGGATAAGCGCGCTCGAAGCCGGTAAGGCCAACGCTAGCGAGCGCGCGGCGCACGTCCCCATCCGCTTGGGCGCGCGAAACGCCCTTGAGTCGCATGGGAAGCCACACATTGTCGAATACGTCCGACCACGGCGCGAGTGTGGGCTCCTGGAACACGAAGCCGAGGCTCGGCTGCCCGCGCCATTGCACTTTGCCGCCGGAGCCGGCAGTGAGGCCGGCGATGATGCGAAGGATCGTCGACTTGCCGCAGCCCGAGGGGCCGAGCAGCGTGAAAAACTCGCCGTCGCGGATGTCTAGATCGACATTCTGCAAGGCGACCGTTCCGCTCTTGAAGGCCTTGCTCACGCCGCGCAGGCTGATGAGCGGCGCGCCGCCGCCGCCTCCGTCAGAACGCATGGCGGCCCCGCTCTGGCTGGCCGCCGCATCTTTTCCGTTCACCCAGCAACAACGCCTCTTCCATCCCATGCCGCCGCTCTTGGCCGGCGGCTCTAGGCAACATGGCATGCGCCCGCCGCATAAACAAGAACGTCGCGGCGGGGAGCTTGAGGCGTGGCGGGCGTTATTTCGTCGCGGCGGGGGACTGCGCCGGCGCGGGGGTGGCCGTCGGCGACGGCGCGGGCTTGGCCGGGGCTTCGTCGAAGCGCTGGATCTTGGCGTCCTTGCGCAGTTCCTGAACGATGTCGGCCTGCGCCTTCTGCTGAACGTAGTGCGACGCCTGCTCCTTCACCTGGTCGAAGGGAGGGAAAGTCTTCATCCGCTCGCCCTCGACCTGGATGATGTGCCAGCCGAACTGGGTCTTCACCGGATCGGAAATCTGACCGGGCTTCAGCTTGAACGCCGCTTCGGCGAATTCCGGCACCATGCGGTCCTTGGTGAACCAGCCGAGATCGCCGCCTTTGCTCGCCGGGTCCTTCGAGACCTCATTGGCGACCTTGGCGAAATCTTCGCCGGCCTTCACGCGCGCCAGCGCCGCCTTGGCCGCAGCCTCGGTGGGCAGCAGGATATGGCGGGCGTGGATCTCCTCCACAGGCGGCTGCGCCTTGGCGGCGGCGTCATAGGCCTCCTTTTCGGCGGCGGGCGTGTCGGCGACCTTGGCGGCCTTGCCGAGCACTTCCTCCATCGCCAGCTTGTCGCGATAATATTCGAGCTTACGCTGGAAGTCTGGGTCGGCGTCCACCTTCTCGGCGAAACCCTTCTTGGCGACGAGCTTGAGGTCGATGAGGTAGTCGAGCGCGTATTTGCGCTTTCCTGCTTCGTCCAAACCCTGCGGCAAGCCCTGGCCGATGTCGGACAGCGCCTCGTTGACGTCCTGGTCTGTGATGGGCTGGCCGTCTACTGTGGCCAGCGTCTTGGTCTCGGCGACGGCGAGCGAGGCCGCTAGGCTGAGAACGGCGGCGAGCGCAAGGCGGCTCGCGGCGGCGGAAAAGGACATGAAAGCTCCTCTGGGGCGGCGGCATGCCGGTGTGGGATCGCGCGCCGCCTATAAACGCAATGCGCCGAATTTGCGAGCGCGGCGCGGGCGTTCCGAGGCGGCCAATGCTATAGCCGGACGAGACACCCAAGAACTCGGTTAACATCGGGAGGACGCATGATCGAGACCGTCGGCAACGCCGCCGCCTATTTCGTCGACCGGCACGCAGAAGGACCGCGGCGCGATCACCCGGCCTTCCGCGAGGCCGGCGGCGCGGGGCGCACGCTGACCTACGGCGAACTCGGCGATCGCTCCGGCCGCGTCGCCGCCATGCTCGCTCGCCACGGCGTCGAGCGCGAAAATCGCGTCGCACTGCTGATGACCGATACGGTCGATCTGCCGACCGCTTTCTGGGGCGCGATCAAGGCCGGCGTCGCGCCGGTGCCGCTCAACACGCTGCTGTCCGCCGACCTTTACCGGGCGATTCTCGATGATTCGCGCGCCCGCGCGCTCATCGTCTCCAGGGAGTTGCTGCCGGTCGTGGCGCCGTTGCTCGCCGAGCGCCCGCACCTGCGCGCCGTGTTCGTCGCCGGCGGCGAGCCGGGGCAGGGAATGCTCGACTTCGCCGCCGAGCTTGCCGACAGCGCGCCACGCCCGACCGCGCCCGCCTCGCCCGACGAATGCGCCTTCTGGCTCTATTCTTCCGGCTCGACCGGCCAGCCCAAGGGCGTGCGCCACGCCCACGCCAGCCTTAAATATACGGCCGACACTTATGGCGCGCAGGTGCTGGGCATTGAGCCCGGCGACCTCGTGTTCTCGGCGGCGAAACTGTTCTTCGCCTATGGCCTCGGCAACGCCATGACCTTTCCGATGTCGGTCGGCGCGACCTCGGTGCTCTATGCCGGCCGCCCGACGCCGGAAGCGGTGTTCGACGTGTTCGCCAAATTCCGCCCCAGCGTCTTTTGCGGCGTGCCGACGCTCTATGCCGCGCTCGACGCCAAGCTCGAAGCCGGAGCGGCGAAGATCGAACATAAGCTGCGCCGCTGCATCTCCGCCGGCGAGGCGCTGCCGGAGGAAGTCGGCGCGAAATGGGCGCGGCTGGTAGGCTGCGACATTCTCGACGGCGTCGGCTCGACCGAGATGCTGCATATCTTCCTCTCCAACCGCCCCGGCGACGTGGTTTACGGAACCTCCGGCGTCGCGGCGCCGGGCTATGAGCTTCGCCTTGTCGACGAAAGCGGCGGCGAGGTTGCCGAGGGCGGCGTCGGCGAATTGCTGGTGAAGGGCGATTCCGGCGCGATGGATTATTTCGGCCGCCGCTCCCAGAGCCGCGCCACTTTCGAGGGCCATTGGACACGCACCGGCGACAAATACGAGAAGCTGGCCGGCGGACGCTACCGCTACTGCGGACGCACCGACGATATGTTCAAGGTCAGCGGCGTATGGGTCTCGCCCTTCGAGGTCGAGCAGGCGCTGATCGCGCATCCCAGCGTGCTGGAGGCTGCGGTGGTGGCGATGCGCGACGCCGACGGGCTCGAAAAGCCGAAGGCCTATGTGGTGCTGAAACCGGGCGTTGCGTCTGTCGGGCTCGTCCCGGCTTTGCAGGAGCACGTCAAGGGCCGCGTCGGGATGTGGAAATATCCGCGCGTGGTCGAATTCTGCGAGGAACTGCCGAAGACCGCGACGGGCAAGATCCAACGGTTCAAGCTGAGGGGGTGAGGTTCAGCGGCGCACCGCACGACCCTCAACGTCAAACAGATGCAGGTCGCGCTCCGCCGCCCCCAGCGTCACGACGTCGCCGATATCAGGCACGTCGCGCCCGCGCATCTCCGCCACCACGGCTTGGCCATTGCGAGCGCGCGCGTGGGCGTAGGAGATTTCGCCCAGCCGCTCGACCAACTCCACTGTCGCTGAAAGCTTGAAACCCGCTTCGGCGTCGATTTGCAGGTGCTCCGGCCGAACCCCGAGCTTCAGCCCCGCGCCGGGCGCCGCGACCGGCCAGTCGAAGGCGTCGAAGGCGGG
>JAJYDD010000140.1 GCA_021777795.1 Pseudomonadota bacterium
CTCGGCGACCTCGCGCTTGAACATCAGCGTCAGCCGGTCGAACCACGGCGGCCACGGCTCGCTTTCGAGCCAGCCGACCAGCAGCGGCGTCGCGATATTATAGGGCAGGTTGGCGCAGATTCGGCACGGGCCGCCCCAGCGCGCCGCCAGCGCCGCGTAATCGACGGCGAGCGCGTCGTCGGCGACCACCTCCAGCCGGCCCGGCCAATGGGCGGCGATCTCGGCCAAAGCCGAAAGACAGCGCGCGTCGCGCTCGATGGCGACGACGCGGGCCGCGCCCGCCGCCAACAGCGCCCGCGTTAGGCCGCCGGGCCCCGGGCCGACCTCGATCACCGTCACGCCTTCCAGCGGCCCGGCGGCGCGGGCGATGCGGCCCGTCAGGTTGAGGTCGAACAGGAAATTCTGGCCGAGCGATTTTTTCGCGTCGAGGCCGTGCGTGGCCACCACCTCGCGCAGCGGCGGCAATCCGTCGGCGGCGAGCGTCACGCCGAGAGACGCGCCGCGAGACGAATCGCGCTGATGAGGCTGGTGGGATCGGCAAGGCCCCGCCCCGCGATGTCAAAGGCGGTGCCGTGGTCGGGCGAGGTGCGCACGAACGGCAGCCCCAGCGTCACGTTGACGCCCTCGTCGAAGGCCAGCGTCTTGGCGGGGATCAGCCCCTGATCGTGGTACATGGTCAGCGCGACGTCGTAACGCTCGCGCGCCCGGGCGTGGAACATCGTGTCGGCCGGCAAAGGCCCGAAAATGTCGAGCCCTTCGGCGCGCAGCCTCTCGATAGCCGGAGCTATGATGTCGATATCCTCGCGCCCCATCGCGCCGCTTTCGCCGGCGTGCGGATTGAGCCCCGCCACCGCGATGCGCGGCCGCGCCAGCTTGAAACGCGCCCGCAGATCGCGGTCGACGATACGGGCCGTCGCCTCGATGCCGGCGCGGGTCAGCGCGCCGGGAACGGCGCTCAGCGGAATGTGGATGGTGACGGGGACGACGGCGAGCAGCGGCGACCAGATCATCATCACCGGCGTTGCGGGGACGCCCCAGGCCTCGGCGAGTTCGCCCAGATATTCGGTGTGGCCGGGGTGCGGGAACCCGGCGTCGTAGAGCGTCTTCTTGGCGATTGGATTGGTGACCAAAGCGCGCGCCGCGCCGCTGTGGACGTAGCCGACGGCGCGGGCGATAGATTCGAGGATCGCCGGCGCGTTGGCCGAATCCGGCTTGCCGGGCGTCGCGTCGACAGGCGCTTGCAGCGGCACGACGGGCAGGGCGTGGGGGAAGATTTCGGCGGCGCGCTCCGGCGTCGTCGTCTGGATCGGCGTCGAATGGCCGAGCGCGCGGTCGATGCGCGCAACGGCTTCCGGGTCGGCGAGAAGAAAGAACGGGGCGCCGCCGCCCTGTCCCCAGACGTTGAGCGCCAGCTCCAGGCCGACGCCTGAGGGATCGCCCATCGTCAGCGCAATCGGCGTCACTGCACGCCCGCCGAACTCTTCACGTCGCCAAGGGTGCGGAAATCGACCTCGAACAGCAGGGTCTGGTCGCGGAACGCCGGGGCGGCCGGCACCCCGGGCGTCGAACTGATCGGCACGGCGAGCGTGGAATTATAGGCGACCTTCACCGTCGTGCAATTGTTGGCCTCATAGGCGAGGCCGACATTGTATTGCGTCGGATAGAAAGCCGATCCGTAATTGGTGTCGTAATAGTGGCGCGACATGTCGAGCGTCAGGCCGCCGCTGACGGAGAGGCCATTGTCGAACTTGAAGGTTCCGCTGGTGATGAGGCCCTCGCGCGGATAGAGCCAGCCGAGCAGGGGTTGCGCGGCGTAGCGCGCATAATCGAAGCTGCCGGCGAAATTGCCCCACTTGCCGCCGAGAATGGCGTCGAACCGCGCCAGACTGAAATCGGAGCTGTCGAACTGCTGCTTGAGGCCGAGGGTCAGAGGGGCTGCGGTCGGTTGCAGCGTCTCGCCGGCGACATAATTCGACCAGGTCTTGTCGAGGCCGGATTCGAGGCCGGTGTTGGCGGCGTCGGCCAGCGTGTAGGAATTTTGCCCCGCGACCTGCACCGACTGGCCGGCAAGCACGTTGAAATGGCCGCCGCTGGGGAAATTGTCGATGTACTGGAGCCCGTAATTGGCGCGCGTGCCGCCTTCTACGCGGTCGAAGCCGGAATATTTGCTCCAGTTGAACAAAGTGGTGTCGTCGAACACCAGGCTCTGCGCATCCTCGTTGGGTTGCAGCCTCGGCAACACCTCGTTCGGCCGCGCGATGATCTGGCCAATCGGCTCGATGATCTGCTCGCCGAGGCTGGTCTCCGCGATGAAGGGATAGCGGTATTCTAGCCCGACGCCGGCCATGCCGGTCGCCGCCGAACCCGAATTCTGTCCGGCGAAGAACGAGGATTGCGCGTAATTGGGAATGACCGCCGAACCGACCGAACTCGAATAGGCAAAGCCGCTGTTCGACAGGCTGGTCGCCTCGCCGCTGGCGCGCTCGAAGGCGAACGGCTTCCAAACCTCGCCGAGGGGATCGACGATCTTCTTGGCCCACGACACTTGCTCGGTGCCGCGCGTGTAATCGCCGGCCATGCCGCGCAACAGGCAACTTCCCGGCGCGTAGCTCGCCGCCGACGTGCCGGCGCCGCACACCTGATAGAGGCTGTAGGCCTGATCGAAGCGCTGCCCGCCGACCGACTGATACAGGGCCTCCTGGCGGTCGATGCTGGCGGCGTTCAACTCCACCGTCGCCTCGCCGCCGATGCCGTGCGAACGGTCGGGGTCAATGGGGAAGGTGCGGTGATAGTCGAAGGTTGGAACCGCCGCCGGATCCTGACGCTGGTCGAGGAACGGGCTCGTCGGCTGGAACGAATAGCCCGAGAGGTCGAAGAAGCCGCGCCCGGCCTGGCCGCGCAGATAGACCTGGCTCACCACGTCCTGGAAGAAATATTGCGTTGTGTCGAGCGCCAGCAACCGATAGTCGGTGAGATAGAAGCGATCGCTCAGCGCGGTGACGCTCCAGCCAACGGTCCAATTCTGGTTGAGATAGAACTTGCCCTTGCTCTCGGCCGAGCCGCGGAAGTTGCGGTCGCCGGCGCCATAGGGCTCGGGCAGGAATTTTCCGGGCTGCAACTGGTCGATGCCGCTCAGCCGCACGTCATAGGCGCCGTTCTCGGTGCGCTGGCGCCATTCGGCGTCGAGGAAAGGCCCCTGCATCGTGTAGAAGCTCGGGCTCAGCGTCAGGTCGTAATTCGGCGCCAGGGCGAAGAAATAAGGCGTCGTCACCCCGAGGCCGAGATAGCTCTCGCTGCTGAACGAGGGCGTGAGAAACCCGGACTTTCGCGTCACCGTCGGATCGGGGGCCGAGAAATAGGGGATATAGGCGACGGGAAAGCCGAAGGCGTCGAAATAGGCGTCGCGGAAGTAGATCGTATGGGTGTTCTGATCCTCGGTGATCTCCTTGGCGCGCACCTGCCACAGCGGCGGCTTCTCCGGATGCGCCTTGCACGGCTCGCAGGCGGTGTAGACGCCGTTCTGCAACACCGTCACGGCGTCGCCGGAGCGTTCGATGCGCGGCGAAGACAGCCGAGTCTTGTCGATGGTCAGCACCTGCACCGCATCGGCGAAGCCATTGGCGAAATCGTCGCTCAACTCCAAGCGCTTGGAATAGGTGATGTCGCCGTGCTCGTCCGTCAGCTTGACGCGGCCGGAGGCGAGCAGCCGCTTGGACTTGCGGTCGTAGACGACATGGTCGCCCTGCAAGACGCGGCCCTTGTAATACAGCACGACGTCGCCGTCGGCCGTGACGATGTCGCGGTCCTTGTCGTAGATGAGCTTGTCAGCGTCGATGTAGAGCTTGGCGGGGTTGCGATCAGGCGTCGGCGCGGCTTCCGCTGGCGGCAAAGCCTCCTTGCGCGCCAAAGCCGGGCTGGCCGCACTGAGGACGAACGCCGCCGTGAGCGCGGCCCCGAGGCCGGCTCTGAGGTATTTGCGGCACAGACGGACGAGGGCCGCGCCCATCAACCGTCCTCCTGGTGGAGCAGTACATACACGCCGAACAGACAGCCCCCGATCGCCGGCGACCAAGCGGCGACAGGCGCCGACACCATCCCCGCCGACCCCAAATCGCCAACGATCTTCGTGACGACATAAAGCACGAAGCCTGCCGTGACGCCACCCAAAACCATCCGCTGCACTCCGCCCATGCGGAACAGCCTTAAGGAAAAGCAAGCGGCCACCAGGGTCATCGCGATCAGCGAAAGCGGCAAGGCGAGAAGCTGCTGGCGGCGCAAAAGATAGGGCGTCGCGTCGAGCCCGGCGCTGCTCACCTGCTCGGCGAGCGCGCCGAGGGCGAAGAACGACACCGTATCGGCCGGCACGAAGCTCTGGGAAACCTGCGCGGGCGTCAGCGACGTCGCCAGCAGATAGGTGTTCACATGAGTCTCGTCGGCGCCCGGCGTCACGACCTCGGCGTCCTTAAGCTCCCAGTAGCCCTCGCGCAGCACGCCGCTGCCGGCGTCGACGCGCTGGTCGAAGGCGCCGTCGCGGTCGAAATTGTAAATCTGAAGGCCGACGAATTCGTTCTTGTCGAGGTCGCGGCCATCGACATGGACGATCGACTGCCCGTCGACCGTCTTCTGCCGCAGCCAGAAGCCGCCAGCGTCGCGGGCGCCGGAGCCGAACAGCTTGGCCTCCAGCCCCGCCGCATGGCGCTTCATCGTCGTCGACAGCGGGTTGAAAGCGGCCACCTCGGCGACGCCGAGCGCCAGCGCCACCGCCAAAGCCGGCGCGAGGAACTGCCACACCGACACGCCCGCCGCGCGCGCCACCGCCAGCTCCAGCCGCCGCGACAGGTTGAGGAACGCCGCCATCGCGCCGATCAGCACCACGAAGGGCAGGGCCTGCTCGGCGACGATCGGCGTGTGCAGCACCGCCAGCCAAGCGATGAGGCCGCCGCTCGCCCCGCGCGCTTCGCCGGCGCGCCGCAACGTATCGACGAAATCGAGCGTGAAGATGAGCCCCAGCACGGAGGCGAACACGCCGAGCACGGCCGAGGCGAAACGGCCGGCGAGATAGCGCCCGAGGGTGCCGAACATCATCGCCGCGCTCTCGCCAGCGCTTTGACGCGGGAGAGCGCGCGCGACGCCGGCCCGGCGAAAATCGTGTCGAGCGACAGGGCCGCGATCGCCACCGGGCCGCCCCAGGCGCCGATCATCGACCACAACGGCGGCGCCGCTAGCCCCTTGCCGCGCAGCACCAGCGCGTCCGCGAAGCCGAAAATGCGCGCCGCCGCGAAGACGGCGATGGCGGCCAGAATGGCCAGGGTCCGATTCTGCCGCGTCGTGCGCGCCTCCCCGAGCGCCGCGAAGGCGACGAGCCCGGCCACCAGCGCGTAAAGCGGGCTGGTCAGCCGGTCGTAAAGCTCGGCCCGCGCCTCGCCCTCCAGCGGGCGTTCGCGGGGATCGTGGGTATTGAACTTGAGCAGCGCCAGCGTGTCGCGGTTGCGCGGCCGGGTTTCGCCGCCCGATGCGCGCGGCAGGAACTGCGAGAGGTCGATGGCGTAATCCTGGAAGGTGACGAGAGAGGAATCGCCGGCGCCGCGCGGGCGCTGCGCGCTGCCCTTGCGCAGCACGAGATAGACGTCGTCGTTCTTCTCGACCAGTTCCCCCACCTCCGCGATGAAGGTCGATATCTGCGCGGGGTCGCGCCGATCCTGAATGAACACGCCGCGCAACGATCCGTCGGGCGCGCGCTCCCGATAATGGAAGATGAAGCCGGCTTCGAGCTGGTTGAAGGCGCCGGGACGGGCGAAATTGGCGATGAAATCGGCGTGGATGCGCCGCGTCAAATCGTCCACCGCGTTGAAGCTCTGCGGGATGACCATGTTTTGCAGGAACAGCAGCGCGAGGAAGACCAGCGCCGACAGATAGACGAACGGGCGCGCCAGCAGCCCCGGCGAGGCGCCGGAGGCGGCCATGACGATCAACTCACTGTCGCCGCTGAGTCGGTTGAGGCAGTAGATCACGCTGCCGAACAGCGCGATCGGGGCGATAGAGGCGACGAGAAACGGCAGGCCGAGGCCGGTGATGGCCAGAAAGACCAGGATCGTCTGGCCCTTGGCGGTCAACAGGCTGATCTGCTTCAAGGCGCCGGTGATCCATACGATCGCCGTCAGCGTCGTCAGGCTGACGACAAACGCCAGTCCCGACATGCGGAACAGATATCTCTCCAGCCGCGACATGTAAGCGTTCGACATTCCTTCGCGCGATGAGCTAGACCCGCATCGCGGCGCTGGCAAGGCGTTCCCTTTAGCCAAATGTTAATTCATTTGCGCCCATCGGTTGCGGCGGTTGACGGCGCGCGCGAAGCCTCGGAAAGAGGTGGGCGACACTCAATCGCGCCCGCGGGAGCCCCATGTCCGAAACTGTTGAGATCACCTTCGCCCCGCTCGCCGCCGCCGACGCCGGCGCGCTCGTCGTTTTCGCCGGCGCGGACTTGAAGCTCGGCGCCAATACGCTGGCGCATCTTGCGGGAACGCAAACGCTTTTGCACGGCGCCGCCGATACCTTGAAATTCAAGGCCAAGGCGACGAGCGCGATGGACTTGGTGCGCCCGGCGGGGCTTCCCTGCGAACGCCTGCTCGTCGTCGGCGTCGCCGTCAAGCCCGACGATAAGCCGCTCGATTTCGCCAATCTCGGCGGCTTCGTCGCCGGCAAGCTCGGCAAGGCGAAGGTTATCCACGTGCTTTTCGAGGGGCCGGAGGGCGAATGGAGCGCGGCCGACGCCGCCGAATTCGCGCTTGGCTTCCGCCTGCGCGCCTACAAGTTCGACAAATACAAATCGAAGAAGCCGGACGGCGAGGAGAACGGCGTCTCCGGCCAGGACTTGACGATCGTCGTCGCCGATCCCTCGGTCGCGCGCCGCGCCTATGAGGCGCGCGAGGCGATCGCGGAGGGGGTCGAACTCGCCCGCAACCTCGTCAACGAGCCGCCGAACGTGCTTTATCCCGAAGCCTTCGCCGCCCGCGCCGAGGAGCTGGAGAAGCTCGGCGTCGATGTCGAGGTGTTGGACGAGAAGGCGATGAGCAAGCTCGGCATGGGCGCGCTGCTCGCGGTCGGGCAGGGCTCCAAGCGCGAGAGCCGATTCGTCGTCATGCGCTGGAAGGGCGCGAAATCGAAGAAGACGGCGCCGGTCGCCATTGTCGGCAAGGGCGTCTGCTTCGACACCGGCGGCATTTCGATCAAGCCGGCCGCCGGCATGGAGGACATGAAGGGCGATATGGCGGGCGCGGCCTGCGTCGTCGGCCTCCTGCACGCGCTCGCCAAGCGCAAGGCCAAGGTCAACGCCGTAGGCGTCATCGGCATCGTCGAGAACATGCCAAGCGGCGACGCCTACCGGCCCGGCGACATCCTCAAGTCGATGTCCGGCCAGACCATCGAGGTCATCAACACCGACGCGGAAGGCCGCCTGGTGCTGGCGGATGCGCTGTGGTGGACGAAAGAGAACGTCAAGCCGAAGTTCATGGTCAATCTGGCGACGCTGACGGGCGCGATTCTGGTCGCGCTCGGGGTCGAGAACGCCGGCCTGTTCTCCAACGACGACGAATTGTCGGCGCGGCTCGCCGAGGCCGGCAAGGCCACCGGCGAAACGGTCTGGCGCATGCCGATGAGTCCGGCTTACGACAAGCTCATCGATTCGAAATTCGCCGACATGAAAAATACCGGCGGGCGCCATGCGGGCTCCATAACCGCGGCGCATTTTCTCAAGCGATTCGTAGGCGACACGCCTTGGGCGCATCTCGACATCGCCGGCACGGCGATGTCCTCGCCGGCCACGGACGTCAATACGTCCTGGGCCTCGGGCTGGGGGGTGAGGCTGCTCGACCGGTTGGTCGCCGACCATTACGAGGAGCGCTGAGGCGCCCTGGCGAGGAAAAGATGAAGAGCATGGGCTGGGCCGCCGCCGCGGCGGCGATGGGCTTGGGTCTGACGTTCGCTTCGCCCGCAGCCGCCCTGCCGGGCTGCGAGGCGTTCCTTCAGAAAATGCGCGCCGAGGGGAGCGACATCGGCCTCGAATATTCGCACGCCCTCGTCGTGTCGCGCGTCCACACGATGCGCGCCGACTACGACATCACGACCAATGCCGACGTCGATGGCACGCTGATCTGCCGAGGCGATCAGTTCGTGCGCTTCGAGGCGCATGCGCTGGAGCCGTTGCGGGGCAGGGCGGCCGAGGGGTTCGCGCGCCTGCAACAGCTCGCCTTGAAGGCCGCGCTCGGCTGGGACGGCTCCAAATCGAAATCCGAATCGCGCGGTCTGGCGGGCGAGGCGCATGAATATCTCTCCGCCTCGCGCCAGCGCGGCGACGTCTACATCTCCGGCAAGACCGAACGCCACGAACCCGGCGGGGTCGGCGTCGGCATGATCTTCACCGAGATCGACCGCTCCTTCGTCATCGCGCAGGAGGATTGATCTGCCGGAGTTCCGGTTCCACCATCTGGAGCGCCGCCGCCTCGACGCCGCGCTGCCCGATCTCCTGGAAGCGGCGCTGGGCCAGGGCGCGCGCATCGTCGTGCAGACGCCCGACACCGCCGCCCGCGACGCGCTCAACGAGCGTTTGTGGACGTATCGCGAGGACAGTTTCCTGCCCCACGGCGGCCCCGGCGACGGCGAGCCCGCGACGCAGCCGATCTTCCTGACCGAAACCGACGCGACGCCGAACGGCGCGACGCTTCGCGTGCTGCTCGTCCCCGCCGCCGCGCCGCGATTCGTCGCCGACGCGGCCGAGCGGGTGATCGTGCTGTTCGAGGCCCGCGACGAGGAGGCGATGGCGGCGGCGCGCGCGGCGTGGAAGACGCTGCGCGACGCGGGCTCGGCGACAAGCTACTGGCGCGAAGGCGACGAAGGGGATTGGGTGAAAGGGCGCTGAGGAGAGGACGCTGCGACCCCCAAACGAAAGCGGCGACCCCGAGGGGCCGCCGCGAAACTTTGGTGCGGTCAAGAGGACTCGAACCTCCACTCCGGTTAAAGAACTAGCACCTCAAGCTAGCGCGTCTACCAATTCCGC